>JABHKC010000001.1 GCA_018692315.1 Bacteroidota bacterium
CAATTACAGGACAATTTGCTGCTGTTGCATAAGTGCTACCTATAAAATAAAAGCTGCTGCCATTGTGGTCTATGGCACAATCAACGTCATCCATATCTATATATTCTATATTGCCATAAGCAGCATCATTATAGCTACCATCGGCATTGCAGTTTATTGCATTTAAAAATGCAATATATTCGCTATGTGTTACTTCATATTTGCTAATGTTGTATGAGCTTAAGGTTACGTTTGTATAGTATATGGGGTAAATTCCTGCAGGTATGTTTACAAAATTTGCAGGTACAGCTGAAATATTAGCCGGATAAACTAAGGTATCTGCAATATTCATCTTTATTTGATAGCCTAAGCTGGGCTGCATATCTCCAATATTGTTTAATCCGTATTGAGGCCAATATACATTTGCATTCTGGTCTTTCACTATTATAATATTTGGACCGATAGTATTAAGCATTAAGTCAATAGGTTCAGCATTTTTTCTTAAATATCCTATAATACTCCATCCTTCGAGTACAGCAATTGGTGTTTGCTGAGGTACAATTTCACTTCCAATAACAGTAAGTGTATCGGTAGTATTTGTTTTTACCTGATAGCCTTGTCCAATTGTAAAACTCCCAATGTCATTTACTCCATAAAATGGCCAAAATGCAATACCTAAGTAATTTTTCACTAATTCTATACTGTAAATAATTTCAGAAAAAACAGAATCAAGTGAAGGATTTGTAGGATCTATATATGTTGAAATAATATTCCAACCCAAATTTAAACTTATGTTTTGTCCACCAGGGAAACTAACAATTTCAATATCGTTATTATTTCGAGGTTCAATTTTAAAACTATTATATGTAAAATGTAGAACTCCTGTCAAATTATATGTTGAACCAATAGCTGGTGTATATAGAAAGAATAAGTCATCTACAACTCCTATATAAGTTCCATCAGTAATTTCCCATTCGCCATATCCAAGACTGTCGTTCGTGCATATAACATTTTCAGTTTTTATCAAAACTCCTTCATATTCTTCTGAAAAATTGGAAGGTGCAACTATAGAAACAGCCGGCAATGTGTTGTTTTGAGAATTTAAAGTAAAATTTGTTATATTTTTTAATTCAGTAAGATTATAATATTCAAAAACTTCGCATGTAATTGTAATGTCATCGCCAATATTTACCGAATAATTAGAATCATAAACGTAAATACCGCTCCAGGCTCCTGTTCCATCTTGAAGAAAGTAGCCATTACTTTCTACAGCAGTTACTATTCCTGATGTAGTTACAGTTGAGCCAACCAGAGGAGAATCTCCCGAACTATCAGTAGTAAACTGAATATTATAAATAGGAGTTGTACCGCTTACATTCAGTACTGTAAAACTTCCGGAAAAATTTGTTGTGTCAGCTTCATCATCAATTGCAACAATTTGATAATATATAATTGTACCTTCCAACTGAACGGGAATTAGAGTTGGATATGTGCAATAAAAATCTGCAGGTAGCCCGGCAACAAGAGAAAATGTATCCATCATAATCTGGTTTGGAAAATTAATTCCATCTGTTCCCCAGGAAAGTTGAGCTGATGTAATTGTTCCATCTAAATCGCTAATTGATGCACCAATATAAAATCCAACATATTCTGTAGGAGCTTCAATCACAAATGTTTCTGAAATGGTTAAAATATTATCGACCACAGGCAGCATATTTGAGCCAGCCTGATGACTTCCAAGATAGCTAACAGTATTTTGAGAATAGACAATCCATTCAGAATTTGCTGCCTCAGTTCCGGCAGACAAACTCCAATTTGTATTTCCTTGAAGAACAGTCGATTTTCTTACAATTGTATGATCTTTAGTTGCTTCAGCAACACCGGCTACATCCCACCCATTTCCCGGATCTAAATTTGGTACACCAATATAATCCAAGAATATAGTATTAGAACCATCAATTTTTATTAATGCCCGTGCATCATTTCCATTAAAATGTACTATACTTGGGTATGCTAAAACCTCATCGGCATTAGCATGGTTAAACAAGGAATTATCAAACTGATCGGCAATTATTACCCAAACTGCGCCACTTGCTAAAGTTGCACCTGAGGGAAATATATGAAAATATGTCCAATCACTTCCATTTGTTGTTTGCGCAATTTGATAATTATCAAGGTTTACTGTTGCTCCCGTTCCATTATAAATTTCAATTGCTTTGTTATTGCTGCTTCCTTCAACATATTCAGAAAAAAATAAATCAGCTTGTTGAGAATAGCTGTAAGTAAATGCAAATAAGATAATTAAAAGACTAATATTTTTTTTCATAGCATAATTAATTAATATTTTGCAAGGTAGATATTTTATATTGAACTGAAAAATCTATTTGAAACAGAATTCTGTTTTTATCAAAACAATCGGCAAAACTTTTCTCTACAACTGAAAATCTTTTTTGCGTTTATCCGTGCCACCGCTCCAAGCGGTGGCACGGATTGCAATTTCAAAACATTCGGGCATATTTAAATGCGAATCATTTTCACACAAATCAAAATAAATATTTACTTTATGCGATTTAAAAGCTAAACTTGTATTTTTGATGTTTATTGGTTCAAAGAATTTGAACATTTTGAAAGCTTTGATTTTATGAAAATAACTTATATAGTCCCCGGATTTGGTGGTAAATTTTATTGTGGGAATTGCTTGCGTGATAGCTCAGTTGTGAAAGCTCTAAATAAAAATGGACACGATGCCTTTACATTGCCGCTTTATTTGCCACATTCGTTCGAAGACTTTTTTAAGCAAAACGAGGTGCCTGTTTTTTTTGGAGCAGTAAATATCTATCTAAAACAAAATGTGAAATTTCTAAGAGGAATGCCAAATTGGATGTACAGGTTTTTTAATTCTCCGGCAATTCTGAAATTTGCTGCAAAAAAGTCAGGATCGACACGTGCTGCAGGTCTCGAGGATATGACAATTTCTATGCTAAACGGCAGCGAAGGTTTTCAAAGCGATGAATTAGAGGAGCTTATAGATTTTTTGAAGCATAAGGAAAAGCCTGATATTGTGCATCTGTCTAACGCACTTCTAATGGGATTGGCTGCACGAATCAAAGAAGAATTGAAAATTCCTGTAGTTTGTTCGCTTCAGGACGAAGATGTTTGGATAAATGCTATGCGAAAAAATTATATCGGAAAACTTTGGAATCTGATGACAGAAAAGGCTAAAGACATAGATATGTTTTTCTCGGCAAGTAAATACTTTGCAGAAAAAATGCAATCGTTTATGAAAATTTCCGATTCGAAAATCAAAGTTGTTCCACTTGGCGTAGATTCTAACAACTACACGGTTTTTGAGCCAAAAACAAATCCGCCGACTATTGGATTTCTTTCGCGAATGAACAAAAGCAATGGCTTTGAAATATTGATAGATGCATTTATCAAACTCAAGCAGACTTCAAATTTTAGTGATGCGAAACTTAAAATCACAGGTGGTAAAACTGCCGACGATGATGGTTTTATAAAAAAGCAAATTCGAAAATTAGAAAAGCATAAAATTGAAAATGACATTGAATTTATTGAATATACGGAAACAAAGCATTTAGACATTTTTTTCAATACCCTTTCAATCCTTTCAGTCCCTGTAATTGATGGTGAAGCCTTTGGATTGTACCAACTTGAGGCTTTGGCTTCCGGAATTCCAATTGTTCAACCCAATCTGGGTGCCTTCAAAGAAATAGTTGAAGAAACAAAAGCCGGAGCGGTTTATTCGCCAAACAATTCACTGGCTTTGTGCAAAAAATGGATAGAGATTTTGAGCGATGAAAATCAATTGAAAACTATGTCGGAAAATGGTGTAAAAGCAATTTCCGGAAAATATAATACCATAGAATTGGCTAAAAAGATTTCAGCAATTTACGATTCTATTATTGAAAACTAATAATATCGAAACTTCTAATACACTTATTATGAAAAAAATAGCTAAAATTGTTGTCATTGTAGTTCTCTCTTTTGCAACGCTTCTATATATAACGCCTTTGTTTTTTCATTCAAAAATTAATGAAGTAATAAAACAAGAAATAAATAAATCTATAGAAGCAAAAGTTAGTTATTCAGATTTAAACCTTTCATTGTTAAACAGTTTTCCTGATTTTTCACTTCGTTTATCGAATTTTACTATTGAAGGAATCGACGAATTTGAAAAAGATACTTTGGTGTTTATCAATATGTTAAAATCTAATATCGATTTAATGAGTGTTTTCTCCGGCGAAAACTTAATTGTGAAATCCATAATCGTGGAAAATCCCATGGTTTTTGCACAGATTCTGGAAAATGGAAATGCAAATTGGGATATTACCAAAGAATCTTCTGAAAAAGCAAGCAAGGAAGCAACGACAGAAAAATCGGATTTCGTTATAGAACTGAAAAATTTTGAAATAAAAAATGCCTCGATAGTTTATGATGATTATGAAAATAATCTGTTAACAATACTTCATGATATTAATTTTAAACTGAAAGGAAATTTCTCAGAAAAACAAACAAAACTTAGTGTTTCTTCAACAATTTCAGCTGTAGATGTTTGGTTTGAAGGGATTAGGTACATGAATAATGTAAATTTTGAAACAAATACTACAATCGATGCAGACTTCGACAAACAGAAGTTTACTTTTGTGAAAAATCAATTCAGATTGAACGAACTTTTGCTCGGTTTAGATGGCAGTTTTCAAATTGCCGGAGAGGATTATTTGTGCGATATGAAATTTGATGCACAAAAAACCGAATTTAAAAATATCCTTTCTTTGATTCCTGTAATTTATATGAACGATTTTACTGAAATAAAAACATTTGGGGAGCTTGCCCTCAATGGTTTTGTAAAAGGAACTTACAACGAAAATGTCATGCCAAAATTCGGAATAGATTTAAAAATAGAAAAAGCATTTTTTAAATATCCCGAACTTCCTAAAAGTGCAGAAAATATTGAAGTTGATATCCAAATAATGAATCATGGAAACGAGCTCGATGCAACTATTGTTGATGTGAACAAATTTCATCTCGATATTGGAAACAGCAAAATAGATATGAGTTTACATCTAAAGAATTTAGTTTCTGATCCAGCCATCAACTCTAATATTCTTACAAATATCAATTTTGGTGATATTTCAAGTGCAATTCCTTTTGATAATGTTAATTTAAAAGGAACATTTCAATCGGATATTAATTTAATTGGAAGTCTTTCGTCTATTGAAAATGAAAAATATCACGAATTCAATGCAAATGGGAATGTCTCTTTAAAAGATTTTCAATATTCGAGCGAGGAAATGTCGAATTCGATAAATATTTCTGATATGCAAATGCAATTTTCGCCAGAATTTATTAAGTTATCTTCATTCAAATCAAAAATTGGCAAGAGCGATTTGTTTTTGAGTGGAAAAATAAATAACTATCTAAACTTTGTTTTTAAAGATGATATTATAAAAGCAGATTTTTTGGCAAGTTCCAAACTGCTTGATTTGAATGAATTTCTTGCAGATGAGGAAAAACCGGAAACAATTGAAAATGATACCTCTGCTTTGTCTGCTATTGAAATTCCTGAAAACGTTGATTTTACTCTTAATTCAAATTTTGCAGCAGTTTTATACGATAAAATTGAAATTGAAGATTTTGTGGGCAAATTAAAAATTGAAGATGGGAGGCTTGAATTTCAGGGAGTTGAAATGAATCTTTTAGATGGAAAAATGGATTTGAACGGATTTTATGATAGTAAAGATATTTCAAAACCTAAAGTTTCATTTGATATGCAAATTTCGAATTTTGATATTGAAAAAACTGGAAATACTTTTAATACAATCGAAAAAATTGCACCAATAGTAAGTTCCATGAAAGGGCGTTTTTCCTCAGTTCTATCGCTTAAATCGGAACTTGACAATGAAATGTCTCCCGTTTTAAAAACAATGAATAGTTCAGGAAATTTTAAGTCGGAAAAGATTGTAATTTCAAATTCATCAACATTCAATAAAGTTGCAGAATTGATGAAATCAGAAAAATATAAAACTATTGATTTGAAGGATATTCAAGCAAATTTCACAGTTGAAAATGGAAATATATCTGTTGAACCTTTTGAAACTAAATTTGGATCGAACACAGCACTTATTTCTGGCAATCAAGGAATTGATAATAATATCGAATATAGAATTGCCCTTAGCATCCCACGTTCGGAATTATCTGAAAATATGCAAAACGATGATTTTAATAAACTTCTTGGAGAGAATATTACTTTTGATATCAACATTAGCGGTGAATTGAATCAGCCAAAAGTATCCGTCGATTTTAAGAAAGGAATCACAAATGTTAAGGAAAATGCTGTTGAAGCTGCAAAACTTGAACTTCAAAAACAAAAAGAGCTTCTCAAGAAAAAGCTCGAAGATGAAAAACAGAAACTAAAGGAAAAGGCTGAAAATTTGATAAAGAAAGCAGAAAAGGAAGCGGAAGAGATTAAGCGACAAGCAAAAAAGCTGGCAGACAAAATATTAAAGGAAGCTGATGCTGAAGCTGACAAAATAGAAAGCAAAGCGAAAAATAAATCAATAATTGAAAAAAAGATAGCAAAAAAAGCTGCCAAAAAACTAAGAGATGAAGCAAGAAAAAATGCAGACAAAATTGTTTCGGAAGCAAACAAAAAAGCTGAGTCAGTTTTACAAAAGGCAAAAAGTTAACAGACTATTTTGATTTCGGTATAAAATATTGTATAATTGCATAGGATTATAAAAAAGATGAAACCTAAAGCCATTTAGAACGTTGCTTTATTAGAGTTTTTGTATTATGCATTTAAATTTAATAATTTCATCAGAAAAAATATAGAAATTATGAAAAAAATAAGTTTAGTTTCGGTTTGTGCCATTTTTTGTTTTTCCATTTTTGTTTCAAATTTGGTTGCCCAAAGTTTAGCTCCATTTTATAAAGAACAATTAAATATTGATAAAGGTTATGAGGATTATTATTTTTCGATATACCCCGATTCAATTCACATGTCAGGAGAATTAACGATAACATTTACAGGCGAAAATCTTGCTTTTTGGCAAAATTCCGAAACCTGTGTCTATAACAGTTTGACTGATATTTTTGGTGGAAATATTAGCACAACAAATGTTGTAATATTTAATGACGATATTTCAATTCACCCTGATACGGTATATAATTTCTTAAATCCACAAAGTATTTTCGAAGCAGATTTTGTGTTTCCTCCAGACGTGCAACATGGTGTTTATCATATTATTGTAGGAAATGGAGAATGTGAAAAAATTATAGCCAATGCTTTCAGTGTAATCAATAATTGCCTCGCAGAATTTTCATATCAAATAGATGGCTCAATGATTTTTTTGCAAAAAACATATAGCCACGACGAAAGCAATTACAGTATCCTTTGGGATTTTGGCGATGGAAATACAATTTTAGGTTCCGATTCCATTAACTACATTTATGAAAATGATGGAAACTATACTATTACATGCACTGTTGAAGATATAATAAATGGTTATTGTTCCGACAATTTTTCTCAAACAATTGAAATTTTGACGGTAGATGTTAATAAAATACAGTTATCCGAAATCCAGATTTCTCCAAATCCGAGCAATGGAATTTTCTTTCTAAAAGGAGAAAATATTAATTCTGTAAAAATAATAAATCCCATTGGTCAGCATATATTTTCGGTTTCGGATTATAGAAATGAAACTCTAAATATTTCTAATCAACCCAAAGGATTATATTTTATAATTATTCAACAAGAAAATCGAATTATAACAAAGAGTGTAATTTTGGAGTAGCTCAATCATTTAGTTTTTGAAAATTACACCTATTGTTAAAATTATGAACAAAGAATATTCTTTATTGACTTAACTTTTGAGCCATTTGCAGAAAAGCATCTTCTTGATTATCAAGGTTCAGTTGACTTACAGATTCTCGTAGTTTTAATCGAGTAAAAACATGAATATCTGAATCCATTATTTGAACATCAATATTTCCTCCATTTGAATTTGTCAAACCTTTGTAAATGAGCACTGTACTTATAGAATTTGCAGTCGGATCGTTCTTTGAGTGAAAAACTTTCATGTAAGTATCATTTGGCAATGAAAATCCGTCTTCCAATCCTTTTTGCACATTTTTCATCAACTCATTTAATTCATTTATAGTTTCATAGGGTCTGAAATGATACCAATACTTATCATCTTCTGTAGTATTATCGGTTTCTGCATATACCACCATAGGTCCAATTATCCCAACAATGCTTTGCAATTTTGCAGATGGAACAACAATTGGGTCAATCAGAAACACATTTTTAGGACTGAGCACTATTTCAAAATAATCTGACATAATAAGCTCAAGCAGCAAAGTTGCTCCTGTAGATGAACCAACTAAACTGATTTTTTCATAACCTAAAGACACAAGAGTTTCAAATTCCAGTTTGATTGATTCTGACCAATCTTCCCATGTCGAGGTCTTAAAATCTTCATATGAAGTTCCATGACCACCAAGTAAAACCTGCGATATCCTATAGCTTGAATCAGATGACCATTCTTGAAATTCGCTCCATTCAAAAGTAGTTGCAGTGTAGCCATGAGCTGCTATGATAATGTGTTTTTCTAAATCTTCGGCTGTTGGATTAGGATATTTGGCAGATATTAAAAATTCGTGAGGATTATTGATTGAAGGATCGAAAACAAAATTTCCGTCTAACATATGGTCTTCTATTGTTGGATTTTTATCGCAAGCCAAAAGGAAAGATCCAATGAGTAAATATGTGAATATTTTAAAAGTTGTCGTTTTCATATCTTGGGGTTTAGAATAGCTGGTAATAAATAGCAAAATTGTAAAAAAGAGGCTGTAGTGTTCCGGGTGATTTTCCTTCATCTACAACGTTAATATTGTAAGCTGTTCCCAAATATAAAATTATTGGGATGTTTTTGAAATCATAAGATAATCCGAATTCTGGCGACAATAAAATCGCTGTATTAGGCAATTCCTTAAAAATATCTTCTTCAAGATCGGCATAGAAATATCCAAAATTTAGCTTAGTTACGAAACGTAATGGTTTTTCTTTTGCGAAATGCCATGCAGCCGAAGCAACGTAACTATCCTGCTTCAAAGCATTAGAGTTGAAGGCAGAACCAAAACGCGAACTAATATAATCAAAGCCTAAATAAAATTGGTCTGATTTAAAATTGGAAAATGAGTAGCGGGCAGATATTCCATTTTCCCAATACATGCTATGTGTTTTCTGAATTTTGATTCCAATATTCAGATTTTGCCCGTGAAGATTTACAAATCCTGCCAATGTAAGGAATATTAAAAAGTATTTTACCATATTAATTTTAAAATTTAATTCTGACAAATGTAAAAAAAGTTTCTCAAGAAATTGTTTTATGAAATTTATGTGATTTGGAGAGGTTTGATGCTATTAAATTAGATTCAAATCTTACTATAAATTGGCAAGACAAGTTCATTTGCCTTAGTTTCTGATTAATAAATGGAGTTATATGTTTTGAAAAAATACATTAAAATGACATGCCAGTTCAACTCTTTCCAAAAGTTTTGAACTTATGGAAAAATAATAGTATAAATAATTAATTAGCCGGATAAAGCAAAGTATCAGCAAGCTACATTTTTATTTGGCAGCCATGAAAAAAGTAGGATAGAATTACATTTTGGTAGCGTAAAAATACCCTGTGGGTTTTGAAAACCCGCAGGGTCTAATGCAAGATTCTA
>JABHKC010000002.1 GCA_018692315.1 Bacteroidota bacterium
ATAGCTATGCCATGGCAGATGGTATCTTTAATTATCTGTTTGATAATAAATATGGGCTAATTTATAAAACTAAACCCAAAATCCCTGATAGCCAGCTATCTATAATTTGGGAGGAAAATTGAGGAAACTTCAGTAAAATATTCCTTGTTCTTCTCATTTTTTATACAACAAAATTTTCGTTTTCATCCAAAAAGAAATTACAAATAGCTATGAATATTACATGTAAAACCATTTCCCAAAAATATAAAACTATTCGTAATTTTTGACTTTTTCGCTTAAAAACACAGAAAATCAAAATTCTGCTTATCTAGCAAATTCATATATATTTTATGCACCACTTAGTAAAAACAATGAATTTTCAAATGACTCTAAATATTCTATTATCATAACTAACTTTGTTTTAACCTTCCAAATGTAAATTATGATTGACTAACAACTGATCGTTCACACAGAATTTCAAGACCTACCTCTGCACCACTTCTTTCATTTTTTTCTTTGAAATTCAAATACATTTCGATAATTTTGTAGTTTTTAATAGCTAATTGTTTAAACTGAATTGTGATGGAAGAAGAAGTTCAATTATATATTGATATGGCAAATGAGAACATGCAAGGAGCACTATTTCATTTGACGAACGAGCTAACAAAAATTAGAGCTGGAAAAGCTGATGCTCATATGCTTGATGGTCTTTTTGTTGATTATTATGGTAGTAGCACCCCAATAAACCAAGTTTGCAATATTCACACTCCCGATCCCAGACAAATAGTTATTCAGCCATGGGAAAAAACTATGATTGAACCAATCGAAAAATCCATTTTAAAAGCCAATCTTGGACTAAACCCAATCAACAATGGCGAGCTAATAAGACTAAACATTCCGGCTCTCACCGAAGAGAGAAGAAGGCAATTAGTTAAACAAGTTAAAAACGAAGGTGAAAACACAAAGATTAGCATACGGAGTGCAAGAAGAGACACAAACGATGAGGTAAAAAAACTAAAAAATTCTGGACTGTCTGAAGATTTAGCAAAAGATGCAGAAATTGAAGTTCAAAATATTACAAATACTTTCATTGGCAAAGTAGATGAACTTATTGTTAAAAAAGAAAAAGACATAATGACCATTTAATTGCAAATTATGTCCTGATATCTATCGGGAAAATTATCAACTATTCCAATATAATTAAAAATTATAGAAAATGAGACTTTTACTAATTAGTAATTCAACCATGGCTGGCGAAGCCTATTTAGACTATCCAAAACACAATATTCAGGAATTTCTTGGAAAAGATATAAAAAAGACACTATTTATTCCATATGCAGCAGTAACTTTTTCGTTCGACATATATGCCGAAAAAGTGCAGGAAAGATTCGATGAAATTGGCTACAAAGTAGATTCAATTCACAATTATAAAAATCCGGTTAAAGCCATTGAAGAGGCAGAAGCAATAATTGTTGGTGGCGGCAATACATGGCAACTTACCAAAATGATGCAGGAACAAGGACTAATAGGAACCATTAGAAAAAAAGTTCAAGCCGGAACACCATATGTTGGTTGGAGTGCAGGATCGAATGTTGCATGTCCTACAATCAAAACAACCAACGATATGCCAATAGTAGAGCCCCACAGTTTTAATGTTTGTAATCTTGTACCTTTTCAGATAAATCCACACTATTTGGATGCCAACCCTGAAGGTCATGGAGGCGAAACACGTGAGCAAAGAATTGAAGAATTTATTGCTGCAAACCAGAAAACCATTGTAGTAGGTCTTAGAGAAGGTTGTATGTTTAAAGTAGAAAATGGAGAAATAAAATTGATTGGGAATAAAGATGCAAGAATTTTCAAGTATGGAGAAACTGCATACGAAATGTCGGATAAAGACGATTTTGATTTTTTAATTACATAATTTTTAATCAACCATTTGAAACTTAGCAAATTTTGTTTTTTTCATTCCAGAAAATGGATAACTCTAAATTCATCGATATTGAATAAAATAAATGTATTAATTGTATTATTGGCTTTTTGCGTATCAGGATTTTCGCAAAAGAATAATGATAACATTAAAACTATCTTCAATAGTGACAAAAACAAAATTGGCTTGTTTCTAAGTCCAAAGTTTTCTTACGCAAAAATCGATCAAGGATTTACTTTTCTGCCAAGTGCCAGCCTAAATATTATCTTTAATGAAAAATATTTTTTTGGCATACACAACGAACTTTCACTCAATAATGTATCAATTGCCGGATATTCAGAAACAGACGGTTTCAGAAATTACATTTACAATTTAGGTTTTTCTATTGGATATATTTTTAAGAAAAATGAATCAATCCATTCAAGTATTAGCCTGAAGGCAGGTCAAGGTTATCTAACATTTACTGAAACTTCAACAGATTCAAAATTCGATTTCGAATATTCAATAATCAGCCCTTCCTATCAAATTGATTTTAACTTGTTAGAGAATCTGAGTTTTGGTATCGGATTGTCCTATAATCTGATAAGCCCGATAGATTTATATCTAAACAAAGACGCATTTCTATCTGGACCAAGCGTAGATTTAAGTTGCAGATTTCATTTTTTCAAATAAAATATCAATTTGAATGAAAGATTTCTAATTTTTTTTCGTTGCTTTTTTTTAATAAAAAATGAATTTTAAAATTTAATGGAAATTTTTGAAGCTCAAAAAATAGTTAAACAATATTCTAACCATCTGGCTTTAGACGAAGTAAGCATTTCTGTGCCAGAAGGTTCCATCTACGGACTTCTTGGACCTAATGGAGCAGGGAAAACCACTTTATTAAGAATAATAAATCAGATAACAGCACCCGACAGTGGATTTTTATTTTTCAAAGGTAAAAAACTAAAATCTGAACATGTTGCCCAAATTGGATATTTGCCCGAAGAACGTGGACTTTACAAAAAAATGGAAGTTGGCGAACAAGCAATTTATTTTGCCCAACTAAAAGGATTCTCGAAATACGATGCAAAAAGAAAACTGAAATATTGGTTCGAGAAATTTGAAATTCAGCCTTGGTGGAGCAAAAAAGTTGAAGAATTATCGAAAGGTATGCAACAAAAAATTCAATTCATCACAACCATTTTACACGAACCTCGACTAATAATTTTCGATGAGCCCTTCAGTGGCTTCGACCCAATAAATGCAAAACTTATAAAGGACGAAATATTAAAACTGAGAAACGATGGCTCAACAATAATTTTTTCGACACATGATATGGGCTCTGTCGAAGAATTGTGCGATCATATTTCCTTGATAAACAATGCGAAAACAATTTTGAGCGGGCATATAAAAGAAATACGCGAAAATTACAAATCTAACATCTACGAAATTTCAATTTTTGGAGCTTTCAACAAACTAAAGGCTACATTATCAGCAAATTACGATATTACAAATTATACGAATCATGCAGACACTCACACTCTGTTAGTGCAAATTACAGGTAGTCAAACTACAAACGACCTGATAAAATATTTGTTTTCGATGGGAGGAAATATAGTTTCGTTCAACGAGCTTGTGCCAACTATGAACGACATTTTTATTAAAACTGTTAAAGAAACCAATCTTCCAGAAACTTCTCATAGTTCAAACTAATTTTTCTAAGCATTGAAAAAATGAATAAAATAAAAATAATTATCCAAAGAGAATATCTCACAAGAGTCAAAAAGAAGTCTTTTATAATAATGACTATTATAGGTCCGATTTTAATGGCTGCTTTAGTTATTCTCCCAACATATATTGCCTCCCTGGAAGTTGAAAAAGAAAAAATAATTGGAGTAATTGACGAATCGTATTTAGCAAAAACTTCACTTAAAAACACAAAAAAAACTACATTTGAGTTTATAAATGATATGAGCTTTGAGTCTGCCCAAAGAGAGTTTAATGATTTGGGTTACGATGCCATTTTATACATTCCTGAAAGTATTCTTGCTATAAAAAAGGTTCAAATTGTTTCAAAAAACGAGATTGGAATAGATTTAAAATCTAATATTTCCAGAGCTCTCGAAAGAGAAATTGAACGTCAAAAATTGATTGCTGAAAATATAGATGCTGATATTTTACATAGGATAAAAACCGACATAAAAGTTCGTACTTCTATTATAAATGAACAAGGAGAAGCAGAAGAAAGTTTCACAGAATTAAGTATGGGCTTAGGATTCATTGCCGGATTTCTTATTTATATGTTTATTTTTATCTATGGAACACAAGTAATGCGAAGTGTTATTGAAGAAAAAACAAGTAGAATTGTTGAAGTAATAATTTCGTCGGTCAAACCATTTCAATTGATGATGGGAAAAATAGTAGGAGTTGCTTTGGTTGGTCTCACGCAATTTTTGCTATGGATTGTTCTCACAAGTATGATTGTTCTGATTGCTCAACAATTTTTACCAAAAAGCGTTTTCACTTCTCAAGATCAGCAAGTTACTGAAATTATGAATTCGCAAAATTTGAATAGTCCTGAATCAATAGACCTTGAGAGCAAAGAAGTTGGCGATATTTTTTCATCACTATTAAAATCTATCGACATAGGAAAATTATTAATTTCATTTCTATTCTTTTTTCTTGCCGGATATTTACTTTATGCTTCTTTGTTTGCAGCAGTTGGCTCGGCTGTCGATAACGAAACCGACACACAACAATTTATGCTTCCAATTACAATTCCGCTGATATTTGCTCTAATAATGGTTCAAGCAATTATTAGGAATCCTGAAGGTGCAATTTCATTTTGGTTATCGATTATTCCATTCACATCGCCAATAATTATGATGGTAAGAATTCCATTTGGAGTGGATATTTGGGAAATTATTTTATCAATAGTTTTACTGATTGCAACTTTTATTGGAACAACTTGGATTGCAGGAAAAATCTATAAAACCGGAATTTTGATGTACGGCAAAAAAGTTACCTACAAGGAATTGTGGAAATGGTTGAAGTATAAGAATTAATTTCGAATTAGCTTTCGAATTTTGGTACTCATTTCAGAAAATTTTAGTAAGATAAATACGAAAGCTAAAAGCACTAAACTTTAGCAAAAAAATGCAAATTACTCTAAATAATCGAAAAGAGGAACTTCCTGAAGACAATCTTTCAGTTCAAAAAATTATTGAATTAAAAAACTTTACATTTCCCATGTTAGTTACAAAAATTAACGGGAAAGTCGTAAAAAAAACACATAGAGCTACTACTTTCGTAAAAGAAGGAGACGATGTTTTGATAATTCATTTAGTTAGCGGAGGGTAGAAGAATTTTTAATTGATGATTGATAATTGATAATTGATAATTGATAATTGATAATTGATAATTGATAATTGATAATTGATAATTGATAATTGATAATTGATAATTGATAATTAAAAATCAAAAAGCTTTTTCATACTCACTTTCTCTCCTATAATATTTTTCAATTCCAAAATAGGGACCCTCTCCTGCTCCATCGAATCGCGATATCTGATTGTAACAGAATTGTCTTCGATTGATTGATGATCAACTGTTACACAAAATGGCGTTCCAATTGCGTCTTGTCGTCTGTAGCGTTTTCCAATAGAATCGTTTTCTTCGTAAATACAGTTGAACTCGAATTTAAGCTCATTCATTATTTCTCTTGCCTTTTCGGGCAAATTGTCTTTTTTTACGAGTGGAAGAATTGCCAATTTTACCGGAGCCAAAGCCGCAGGAATTTTCAATACAATTCTTTTATCGGTTTCTCCATTTTCTTTTTCAATAATATCTTCGGTATATGCCGCCGATAAAACCAGTAGAAACATCCTGTCTAAACCTATAGAAGTTTCGACAACATATGGCACATAACTTTTGTTTTGTTCGGCATCGAAATATTGAATTTTTTTACCTGAAAATTCCTGATGCTGAGAAAGATCGAAATCTGTGCGAGAATGAATTCCTTCAACTTCTTTAAATCCAATCGGGAATTCAAATTCAATATCTGTAGCTGCGTTTGCATAATGTGCAAGTTTGTCGTGATTGTGAAAACGATATTTTTCGTCATCAAAACCGAGGGCTTTGTGCCACTTCATTCTGGCTTCTTTCCAATGCTCGAAAAACTTCATCTCGCTACCTGGAACCACAAAAAATTGCATTTCCATTTGTTCAAATTCTCTCATTCTGAAAATAAACTGACGAGCAACTATTTCATTTCTAAAGGCTTTTCCTATTTGTGCAATACCAAACGGAAGTTTCATCCTTCCGGTTTTCTGTACATTCAAATAGTTTACAAAAATACCCTGAGCCGTTTCAGGACGCAGATATATAGTATTTGCTTCCTCGCTAAGTGAACCAAGTTTTGTATCGAACATTAAATTAAACTGACGAACGTCTGTCCAATTTTTTGAGCCCGAAACTGGACAAACAATTGCATTATCAATGATAATTTGTTTGATTTCAGCCAAATCGTCATTGTTTAGTGCCTCAACAAAACGTTTGTTTAGATTATCAATTTTAGTTTGATTTGCCAAAACCCGTTTGTTAGTAGCAAGAAATTCGGTCTCATTAAATTCAGCACCAAATTTCTTCTTCGCCTTTGTTACTTCTTTGTTGATTTTACCATTAATTTTCTCGCGGAATTCCTCAATTAAAACATCTGCACGATATCTTTTTTTCGAATCTTTATTGTCAATCATGGGGTCGTTGAAAGCTCCAACATGACCGGATGCTTTCCAAACCGTGGGGTGCATAAAAATTGCAGAGTCAATTCCTACGATATTTTCATTGAGGCGAACCATAGAATCCCACCAATATTTTTTAATATTGTTTTTAAGTTCGGAGCCAAACTGTCCATAATCGTAAACTGCACTTAATCCCTGATAAATTTCGCTCGATTGAAAAACAAATCCATACTCTTTTGAATGAGCAATTATCTTCTTAAAAACATCCTCTTGATTCATACTTTATATTTTAAATTTTTGGATGGCAAAAATATAAAAACTCTTGTAAAATTTTGATTTTCATTTTTGAAAATACGTTTTGAAAATTTTAGTCTATCTTTTTGCAAATATGGAGTTCATTGATATTTTTTCATTTTTTTTCTTACTCATAATCAGATATTTATAAGCTATTTTTAAAAAATATGCCAAAAAACATGTAAGGTTTTACCTCTATGTGTTATTATAATATGAAGGGGTATATTTTTTGAAATATAAAATGGCAAAATCATATATGATTTACAAAACAGTAATTTTATTAGAAATCTTTCTAATTGTTTTTAGCCTGAATAATTCATAAATTTTCGTCTCGAAAGTTCAAAATGTGTGTCAGATTTGAACTACCACAGATTTTTATTTTTGAGTAATAGCGAGCTATTTTGATGGAATAAAAATTGAGGACAGTCAAAGATGATGTGCAGTTTGGGCTTGTAGTAGAAATATTTATGAATTATTCAGGTTAGAAAAGCAAATACTAACTATTCGCTCATTTCCTGCAAAAACACAATATGTATAAAAGGCTGTGTAACAACAGAATATACCCCACCCATATTTTATATATTTAAGAAAAAAGTCCATTTTTGAAATTGGCAAAAACAAATTTATTTAAATTGCCCTCTCCAAATAAACCAGAATGGAGAGGAAAATTCAAAAAAGTAATTTATAATGTTCTTAATTTTAACAATTTAAATATTTTTGATATGAAAAATAATAAATTTTTAACAGTTTTAATAGTTTTGGTTTTAAGTTTTAGTGTTGGTTTTGCTCAGACAACATTTAATGTTCAAGTAATAAATTCTACCACAGAAGATTATGAATGTTCTGCAGGATTTACAAATAATTGGATACCTAACAATTCAGGTGATATGGTTTTTGAAGTTCCTGCTGAAAATATGGTAGTTATTACATATACTTTTGATGAGGATGATGTAAGCTTGGAAAAACTAAAATGTTATTATGCACCTAACAATTCTCCTCCTGACCCATGTTTATATATGAATAATGGTTACCCGCAACAAGCAAATGTTGCTCCTAATTTAGGGACTCCATTAAATCCTATTTATAATATATTTAAATATGTAGAGGCTGATAATGTTGGAGGTTATGATATATACTATTTTAGAATTGATCCAAGTTAATTAAAGTATTTAGCTAGGATTACTTATAGTTACTAAATACCATTTACATTATTTCCTGAAATCTGCTATCTTGATAATTTATTTGCAGATTTCAGGTTTATTCTAAACTTAAATAATACAAACATGAAAAAAATAATTATATACTTCTTAATTTTTTTAATATCAAAGACTATATATTCACAATTAACTTTTACTACACACAATCTCACAATGGGTAGTCAACCATGCTACGTTTTTGCAGTTGATATTGACGGGGATGGTGATAACGATATCATAAATTCATATACAAAAGACAATCTGATAGCTTGGCATAGAAATGATGGTACCGGATATTTTGATACAATTCAAATTATAAGCGATTTAGCAATAACTCCAACTGGCATTTTTGCATCAGATTTGGATAATGACGGTGATTTTGATGTTATTTCGGCATCTGAAGATGACAATATTGCATGGTATGAAAATACTGGGAATGGAGTTTTTAATCCACAACAAATTATTACCACGAATTCTGATGGTGCATCAACAGTATTTGCAATTGATTTGGATGGCGATGGAGATTATGATGTATTATCTTCCTCTTATTACGATGATAAAATTGCCTGGTACGAAAACGATGGAACTGGAAATTTTGGCATTCAACAAATTATTACAATTAATGCTGATGGTGCAAATTCGGTATTTGCCTTAGACTTAGATGGTGATGGAGATAACGATGTACTTTCAGCTTCATATCTTGATGATAAAATAGCATGGTATGAAAATGACGGTAATGGAAACTTTGGTACTCAACAAATTATTACTACAAATACTTCCAGAGCAGTTTATGTCTATGCAATAGACCTTGATGGAGATGGAAATAATGATGTTTTATCTGCTAATGGTTCAGGGAATTCCGACAAAATCGCATGGTATGAAAATGACGGTAGTGGAAATTTTGGAACACAACAAATTATTTCAAGTTTAGTGTCATTAGCAAGATCAGTTTTTGCTTCTGATTTAGATAATGATGGAGATAATGATGTTATATCTGCATCGTGGTGGGACGATAAAGTTGCGTGGTATGAAAATGATGGAAATGGGAACTTTGGTTTACAACAAATTATAACTGAATATATGGGCGGAGCATTAATTGTTTATGCCTCAGACTTTGATGGTGATGGTAGTAATGATATTATTTCATCAATGCAAAATAGTTCCAAAATTGAATATTACGAAAATGATGGGCTTGCAAATTTTAACACAGAACAAGTTATTTCATATTCAGCAGACTAACCAAATTCGGTTTTTTCAATAGACTTAGATAATGACGGAGATAATGATGTCCTTTCTGCATCTATTGCAGATGATAAAATTGCTTGGTATGAAAACATAGGTTATGGTAATTTCGATTTGCAAAAAGTTATTTCAACTTCAGCTGACGGTGCAAAATCAGTTTTTGCTGCCGATTTGGATGGAGATAACGATAATGATATAATCTCTGCATCATTTTTTGACGATAAAATTGCTTGGCATAAAAACTCAGGAGGAGGAAATTTCGGAACAGAGCAAATTGTTTCAAGTTTTGCCGATGGTGCAAACACAGTTTTTGCATGCGATTTAGACGGCGATTTTGATATTGATTTAATCTCAGCAACAACAAATTATATTCTTAAACATGAAAACCTCGGAAACGGAAATTTTGGTATTCAGCAGCTAATTGCTTCTGCTACAAATATAACCTTAGTTCACGCAGCAGATTTGGATGGAGATCTTGATAATGATGTGATATACTCTAATACTTATATTAGTACGATATCATGGTGTGAAAATGATGGAATCGGAAACTTTAGTTCACCTCAGACAATATTTTCTAATAATGGAGCTAACTCAGTTTTTGCGATAGATATTGATGGAGATAATGACAACGATCTTGTCTATGGAGCATATATTGCCTCCACAAATTCAAATATTATAGCATGGTTTGAAAATGACGGAACAGGAAATTTTGGAAGCCAACAAGTAATATCAACTTTCGTAAATGATGTAAAGTCAGTTTATTCAATTGATATTGACAATGATGGAGATAATGATGTTTTGTCTGCTTCAATGTCGGATGATAAAATTGCATGGTATGAAAATGATGGTATGGGTAATTTTGGAATACAACAAATCATTAGTACCGACCCAGACGGACCGAGATATGTTTTTGCAAAAGATATAGATAATGATGGAGATAATGATGTTTTATCTGCCTCCTATTACGATGACAAAATTGCCTGGCACGAAAACACTTTGTTGAATTTTATCGACTCATTTACGATTTGCGGAACCGACAGTGTGCAATTTGGAAATAATTGGGTAAATAGTTCCGGCTATCATTACGATAGTTTGCAAAACTATCTTGGCGGTGATAGTATAAACTTTATTTATGTTGATGCCTATCCTATTTTTTCTGAATTTTTCACTGTCGAAATTTGCGAAAACGAAACTTACGAATTTTATGGGCAGCTTTTAGATTCTGCTGGAACATATTCCGAAAATTTCCAAACTATAAATGGTTGCGATAGTATCGAAGAATTGATTTTGATAGTAAATCCACTTCCAACAATTTTAATAGAACCCTTCAATCCTGATTCTGTAAGTTTAAATTCAGGCTTGGTAAATTTACCAAATGTTTTGCCCGCAGGCGGTACTTTTTCTGGCTCAGGAATTTCAGGAAATAGTTTTGATCCCCAAATTGCCGGAATTGGAACTTTCTGGATTTCGTATTTTTACACCGACCCAAATACAAATTGCACAAATTCCGATTCAGTTCAAATCACAGTTTTTGACGATACTGGAATAAAAAGCCTTGCCAACAAACAAATCGAAATTTTCCCAAACCCAAGCTATGGAAAATTTACAATCGAGGGCTACAACTTGCACTCTGTCGAAATTAGAAACATCACCGGAAAAATTGTTAAACAGTTTTCAATAGACAATAAAAAATCAACAATAATCAATTTGAAAGAGCAGGCAAAAGGAATTTATTTTGTAAAAGTTGTGGGTAGTCGCTTTGTGGAGTTTCGAAAATTGGTTTTGATTTGAGGATTACACTGAATAATTTAATTTGGTTTTGGAGAATTGAGAATTTAAAGTCAATTTTGCCAAAATTAAATTATGTTAATATTCATCCCAAAAGTGTTGATTTTGGAAGTTTATATAAAATCAGGTAAAAATGTACAATTATTCTGTCTTACTGGAAACTGTGAATAAGGAGTTGCAAACGAGCAATTTGATTGAAGAACCAAAAGAGCTTTACGAGCCAATTGAATATATTTTGTCGATTGGAGGAAAAAGATTGCGACCGGTTCTGACGCTAATGGCTTGCAATTTGTTTTCAGAGAATATTGAGAATGCAATTAAACCGGCTCTTGGCATCGAACTTTTCCACAATTTCACTTTGCTCCACGACGATATTATGGACAAATCTGACAAACGCAGAAATCAGGAAACCGTTCATAAAAAATGGAGCGAAAATATTGCAATCCTATCTGGCGATGCAATGAGTATTTTGGCATATAAATATATTTGTTCTTGCGAAAATTCAAAACTGTCGCAAGTTTTAGATGTTTTCACAAAAACAGCATTACAAGTTTGTGAAGGTCAGCAATTCGATATGAATTTTGAAACTTCCGAAACTGTTAGCATCCCGGAATATTTAAACATGATAAAACTAAAAACTTCGGTTCTGCTTGCAGGGAGTTTAAAAATTGGAGCTATTCTGGGAAATGCAAATGCAGAGGATGCCAACAATTTATACAATTTTGGAGTAAATATTGGCCTGGCCTTTCAGCTCCAAGACGACATACTCGACGTTTTTGGCGACACTGCAAAATTTGGGAAAAATATTGGTGGTGATATTTCTTCAAACAAAAAAACTTTTCTTCTACTTAAAGCATTAGAACTGGCAAGTTTCGAAAAAAGAAAAGAATTAACTGAATGGATAAACCTGAAAGAATTTGACAAATCTGCTAAAATTAAAGCAGTTACATCAATTTACAATAATTTAAAAGTTAGGGAATTTGCAGAAGATTTAAAAAATGAATACTTTGAAAAATCTATCTTAAATATTGAAAACATAAAAATTCCTGAAAATAAGAAAACTCATCTCCGAAATATTTCGAAAAAACTTTTGAATCGGGAATATTAGAGTTTCTGCCAATTTTGTCAATTTTCAAAAAAAAAACGGATAAAATCGTAGAGTGTGATTTTATCCGTTTTTCATTTTATCAAAGCTGTTCGGAAAAATTAAAACTTATCACTTTCAACTTTAAAGGCATTGAGTAAGATATCGGAAGCCACTTGAGATGTGCCATGAAAACTTGCCTCGAAAATTTCAGCATCTGTCCAACCTGCATTTCTAACAATATCCAAATCTTCTGCACTAATCGAATTTGAATCTTTTACAATTTTCAACACCAGTAAAAGCATTTTTTTGTCTTTTTCGTCTAAAGGAGCATTGTTCGGATTCTGTCTTGCAAGCTGAATTTCTTCCATAGATACACCTGTCTGCAGTAATATTCCGGTATTGGTATCTATGCAATATTTACAAACATGAATATCTGAAACTAACAGGCGAATAAATGCTGTAAGTTTAAATCCAATTGTTTTATGCTGCATATAAAATCCTAAAAATGCAGTTCGCAATTCAGTAAGCTCCGGACTACAACTCGACAATTTAAAAGCATTTGGCACCATACCAATGCTATCTTGAAGCATTTTATAAGTTTCTGCTATTTTTCCGGTAGCCTGTTCCGGCTGAATTTCTTTTAATAATGACATAGAAATTGTTAATTGATTATTTTATATTTCTTTACAGCTTAATTAAAAAGCGTTTGCACATATCAAAAAGAGCACTAATTTATTTACACTTACATAGTTGATATTTTGAAGTTTTTAAAATTTTGAAAATAATTTACATTCAAGTACCCACAAAAATTATCAGGAGAATAATCTGCTTAAATCTAAAGTACGAGCAAATGATTCCGGAAAGTTTCAATAAATTCTATTCAAATGGAGAATTAAAACTTGAATTTTTATTTTTTTCCCTTTCCTTTTCTCTTTCTTTCTCCCATTCTTGATTCACAATTTTTGATTCCGGATCGGGTGGTGGTGTAGTCATCATCACAATTGAAATATTTGTATCAATTTTGATTTCTTCAACAATTGGTTTTGTATAAAATCTTTTACTTTTTTTCATGTCAAATGTTTTAGAATTATTTTATGAAAACTTTTTTAGTAATTATTGAATCTGAATTATACACTTTTACAATATAATAACTGAATGATGATTCTACCTGAATTTTATGTATAATTGAATTTTGAATTTTTTGCTCAATAATTTTCTCTCCTAAGACATTAAAAACTTCTACCTGATAATTCATATCGAGATCAGATTTTATGTAAATATTATCCTCGAAAGAATAAATATCTAATAATTTTTTAGAATCAATTTCTGAATTTTCAGTAATAGTTGGCGAAAAATGAATAATAAATCTGTTTAAGGTGTAAGTTACAGCTGAATTGAAATTATATGTTGGATTTTGACGTAAATCAGTAAAAATATTTTCCTGAACATCTTCCAAATATATTGACATATCTGAATCAAAATCTGAAATATTGTAAGCATTTATAGCAAAATTTCCTGCTATTTCGGTTTTGTATCCGAGTTGTAGTGATAAGTTATTTGCTATCAAGGGTTGGCCGTTCATCACCAAATTGCCCATTGAATTGTCGTAAGTGTATAAATGAGGCACATTTACATCGCTCGATAACATTTTTTCAGTGTCAAAATCATCGAAACCATTTGTTGCATTTTCAAAGAAATAAATAATTGTTTCATCTGAATAATTAGACCTTTCGAGACGTAATCTTAAAATATTATCATCGACTGTTCCATTTTTATACATTACTTGATCTACCTGATGCGACCTATCAGCATTTTCAAATTCAATGCTACCTGATGCAAAATTATCTTCGTTTCTTACCCAAAAGCCTTGCATTGGCGGCAGGTATTGGTCAATTGCACCG
Source organism: Bacteroidota bacterium (assembly GCA_018692315.1). NCBI lineage: Bacteria > Pseudomonadati > Bacteroidota > Bacteroidota bacterium. Next base: position 14,139 of record JABHKC010000002.1, read on the forward strand.
TTTGTATTATTGTTGGTTCCTACATGGGTTGTTCCGTTGTATGAGTCGTGAACCATAGCTGCACCGGAATATGTTCTGTACCAATAGGTTGTTCGCAGATTAGATGTACTTGCACTTTCCCAATCTACAGCAGAAGGATAAGGATTTCCAACTAAATTGAAGCCTGGATATGCTGAACCTACATTCCAACTTGTGGCTATATTCAAAGTTCCTTGATTTAAAGTTCCGGTGAAACTTAATGTTGTATTATCGGTCATTCGTGCAACATAGCCTTTCATAACAGAAAGACTTGTGACATCATCTGTAATTTCAGTATAAGCTCCGCTCGATTCGGTATGATACCATAGTTTATTGTCTCCTGAAGCACTAAAAACTGCACTCGTAGCATCACTTACAGAAGGAGAACCATACCAGAATCTGCCACTTGGAGGAGTGCCAGTTCCTGTGATATATTGTTTGACTGTGGCAGAAGCTCCAGAACTCTCAATAAGTGAGCCGGTTGCCGATGAATTGGATTCAATAACTATTCCTGAGTTTCCTGCATTATTAGTAATTGTACCGTCAACTGTTAATGATTTGCCGGCATCTACAGTTAAAATTGTGCTGGCATCGATTGTAAGATTTCCAGAAATTGACTTTCCTGTCTCATCTATGTGAATATCTGTACTAGCTGTTGAAATTTGGACGTTTTGGGGTGTGTTGGTCCATTCTGTAAAAATATTGTAAGCTTCACCAATATTATATTTTAAAGTTGAGGAGCCTCCGTAAGTAGGGCAATTAGTATTAACATAACTTCCAACATTCAATTGCAAAGTGCCGCTAATTGTAGAGCCAGTTCCAAAATTTACACCATCATTTATAGTAACATTATTGAATGAAACTGTACCGCTAATAGTTCCTGTTCCAACAAAATTTATTGTCCCATCATTTGCTGTGAAATCGCCATCAACCGTAAAAGTTCCTCCATTTTCGATACTAATTGTTCTTGCTCCACTATTTTCGGATATTAATGTTTTTGAAGTATTGATAGTAAGAGAAGACAATTTTGCATCTTGGTTAATTGTAACATCGTGGCCAATAGTAACAGACCCCATACTTTCAGTAGTAGAAGGCACATCTGAAGCTGTCCAAGTAGCACCATTCGACCAACTTCCATCTGCACCGGTAGTCCATCCACTTTGTACAGTATATGAATAATTTGAACTGCTATTATTGTTTAGGTTGATAGAGTACCAATCTGCATTCGTAGCACTTATTGTAAGTCCGTCGCCAGAAGTAAATACATAATAACCCAATTCTGCAGAAGCTGTGCTTGAAGAACCTGGAATATCAAAGGTATAAGTTGTACCTGAACCACTCATTTCAACAATCGTGGATGTTGTAAAATTATCAGTTGTATAACGTAAATATACACTTTGTCCGGTACTGAAACTACCATCCAAATTAGCAGTTATGGTTACATCTTGACCAGGAAAAACATTTCCAGATGGATCCCTTGAAACTGATGAAACGGTTCTAACAGTTCCTTGAACTTCAAAAAATATCATTTTATAGCTTGGATCAGAGCCGGCATCAGCAGTTTTAAAAACAAAATTATGTCCAGTGCTACCGACATTTATATACATTGAACCAGAAGTAGTACAGCCTGAATTTAATGTATATTCTGTACCAGCAGATATTTGCACATCGGATCCTGAAGAAATAGTATGATGACGAAGATTGCCACCCCAGTCCACACCGATTCTGAAATATTGATTTCCAGTACCATTTGCATTATCTGTAAAGATAAATGAGGTACCTTGCGAAGAGGCAAAATATTCAAAATCTGCAGAACCAGTATATGGGCAGGAACCACCCCAACCACTAGTGAAACCAGATCCAACAATTGCATTTTGTGCATAAGACAGATTACAAAATACCAGAAATAAAAATACTATTAACAGATTTTTTAGTTTCAATGTAGATTTTCTAATTTTCATAATAATATAATTTAAATTAATTTCAATATCTTTTAATTAGGTATGTATGTAAAAACCTGTGAATTATTCATTTTTACTTGATAGCCTTCACCGGGCTGCATATCTCCAATATTGTTAATTCCGAATTGCTGCCAGAAGACTTCTCCGTTGCCATTTTTCACAATCATAACATTCGCAATAATTGAAGAGAAAACAATTTCTACTGGCGAAGGTGTTTGCCGTAAATAGGCCATAAGATTCCATCCTTGACTTAAAATAATCGGAGTATTTTCAGGAATAATTGCAAGTCCTGAAATTGAATATATTGCATTATTATTCATATAAATTTGGTAGGCTTTCCCAATTGTCAGGTTGCCAATTTCGTTAAGATAAGGCTGAGGCGAGTATATTTGCCCAAATTCATCTTTAATAATTAGTAGGTTTGACAAATTGCCAAAAACATCACTAAAAGAAGACTGAACTGGATTGATGTATGTAGAAAAAATACTCCAACCAGCAGGCAAATCAATATATTGCGTTATTTCTTCAAAAGCTGACAAAAGTATAATTCCACTTAGACCATTTGTGAGGTAGGATTCTTCATTCGGGAAATCCAATGTATTATAAGTAGGAAATGCCGAATATTCAGTATTTGTGGATTCGTCCCAAAGTTTCCAAACAAAATTTTCGCCAAAAGCAAAACCATCGAAAAATTGATTTGCCCCGAATGCCGGCAAAACTGTTGCATTATTATCCCAAACCAAATATCCGCCACAGGCAAGAATTCCTGAAGAATCATAAAAGACTCCAACATAATCACCATTTTCAATAGGATTACCATCAATATAAATCTCGGCGTAGTTAGGAATAATAATATTGTGAATATTTTCGGTAATTGAAATACTCCAGCCTGGAGTTAAAGGTGAACATGTTTCGAAACAAACTGCCGGCAAAATAGTGTCATTATCTGGAACAATAATAAATCTATTATCATTTTGAGAACACTCGGCAGGCACCAATTCTGCTTCACTCCACAAAGTTCCATTTATGAATTTATATTCGTAATATTCTCCCGGATAAAAACTTGCGACATATAAATATTTACCATTTCCTAAATCTGTCATTTGCGTTATCCCCGGGTCCCAGCCCTGAAAACTTCCTGCAATATGAACTCCATCCGGCGAAGGATTTTGCTGGCATAGTTGAACTTGAAAACTAATTTCTACAGGAGAAATATTACAGGGGAAACAACTACTGAAACAAACGATCGGCACAATTGTATCATTTTGAGAAACTGTTAAAAATCGATTATCGTTTTGTGAGCATGATGAAGGCACATTTTCGGCATCGTTCCAATCTGTCCCATTTATAAATTTATATTCAAAAGTCTCACCTACAACCAAATAAGCAGAAAAAGTAAATATATCATTTCCGATATTTGTCATAGCATCAGTTGTGGGATCCCAGTTTTGGAAACTCCCTGCAATATGTACACCGTTCGTCGAAACTACATTTTGAGACATATCAACCTGGAAAGTAACCAATGAAGTTGGAATTATGCAAGGATAACAGCTGGCAAAACAAACTACTGACAAAACTGTATCGCTTGAAGGAATTGTCAAAAAACGATTATCATTGTATGCACAATTTGCAGGAACAATTTCTTCCATCCCCCAGGCATCGCCGTTTATAAATTTATATTGGTGCGATTCTCCTGAAATTAATGGAATTGTGTAGCTATAAATTCCAGCTCCTATATCGATCATTTCTGTTGCAGCCGGGTCCCAATTCTGAAAAGTTCCTGCAATATGAATTCCGAGGGGAGAAATTGTATCTTGGGACAAATCTACTTGAAAACTTACATCAACGGTGTCGATAAGCGAGCCACAAGGCACACAAGCTCCGAAGCATATAGCTTCTAATGTTGTATCAACTATTGGAACAATCAAAAATCGGTTGTTATTCAATCCACACTCTGGCGGAACTGTTTCGTCGCTGCCCCAGACATTTCCATTTATATATTTATATTCTAAAAAATATCCTTCGTCTAATGTCAAACTAATTGAATAAATATCGTTCCCAAGATCAGTCATAAGGTCTGCGGCCGGATCCCAATTTTGAAAATTGCCGGCAATATGAACACCGTCAGCAGAAATTATTTGCTGCGACATATCAACTTTTACAGTAACCAAAACCTGAGGCATAGAACAAGGATTGCAAGAACCGAAACAAATGGTTGGCAAAATTGTATCTACTATCGGGACAGTAACAAATCGATTGTAGCCTCCTACCCCATTATCGATACCGCAATTTGCAGGCACAGATTCGTCTGAACCCCAGGCATTTCCATTTACATATTTAAATTCGTGATATTCTCCGGCAATAAGTTGAATTGTTATTTCAAAAACGTTGTTGCCAATATCGGTCATCAGCGTTGTAGCCGGGTCCCAGCTTTGCATACTACCTGCCAAATGGACTCCATTAGTGGAAACAGTTTCCTGCGAAAGGTCAATCCTAAATGTTACATTAGTGGCGAAGGTATTGATGCCAATTGACAATAAGAAAAATAATAAAAACAATATTTTATATTTCATAATCACCGTTTCAAGTCAAAAAAAACAAATACGAAAATAACAAAAAACTAATTCATTTCAATTGACAAGGAAAATAAATTTTTCTTAGTGAATAATCATTGTATCTATCAGTAAATGAACAAAATCGCTTGCAGATTTTCCGAAAATGGATATATATATTTCGCAATCAGGTGTTGCTTTGAATGAGTGTTTAGCAATTTTTTATGAAATTGAAGCTTCAAAAACACTATTTGCACAATTCTCCCCATCAATTGCAGAAGACATAATTCCACCTGCATATCCTGAGCCTTCTCCGCAAGGAAATAATCCTTTAATTTGGTTATGCTCGAAAGTTTTATTGTTTCGTGGAATTCTAACCGGCGATGAAGTTCTTGATTCGACACCAATAATTACGGCTTCGTTTGTTAAAAAACCTTTCATTTTCCTGCCAAATTTCTTAAAGCCTTCTTGTAAACTTTTGCTAACAATTTCGGGCAACCAAAAATGCAAAGGCGAGGAAATTATACCAGGGAAATAAGAGCTTTCCGGCAGAAATGGGGATAACTTTTTATTAACAAAATCGTGTAATCTTTGAGCCGGGGCAATTTGTCCCTTACCTCCATTACTGTATGCCATATGCTCGACATTTTGCTGAAATTTCATTAAGGACAATTCGCCATATTCCTGAAGCTCTGGAACATCTTGAGGTCTGATTTCAACAACCATTCCGGAATTTGCAAACTGTGAATTTCTTTTTGATGCCGACATTCCATTAACGACAATTTCGTTGGGAGAGCTTGCAGATGGAACGATATGTCCACCCGGGCACATACAAAACGAATAAATTCCACGACCATCTACCTGAGTGTTAAGATTATATGTTGCAGCCGGCAAATAATCGCTTCGAGTTTTGCAATTATATTGAATAGAATCTATCAAATCTTGCGGATGTTCAACTCGTACTCCAAGTGCAAATGATTTGGCTTCGATAGCAACTTTTTTCTTCCACAAAAGTTCATAAATATCTCTTGCCGAATGGCCGGTAGCAAGAATTAAGTTTTTGCAAAATATTTTTGTATTATCCTTTGTAACAAAACCTTTAAGTTTATCATTTTCAACAATAAAATCTACAAGTTTAGTATTGAAATGAATTTCGCCACCTGCGTTCAAAATCGTATTTCTAATTTTTTCGACAATGGCAGGTAACTTATCAGTGCCAACATGTGGGTGCGATTCGTACAAAATATCATCTGCTGCACCATGATAATTCAATATCTCAAGAATTTTTTGGATACTCCCGCGTTTTTTCGAGCGTGTATATAATTTACCATCGGAAAAAGTTCCTGCACCACCTTCGCCAAAACAATAGTTTGAATCAGTATCTACTAAATGTTCCCTATTTAAAAGGGCTATATCTCGCTTCCTTTCCGAAATTGATTTTCCTCTTTCAAAAATTATTGGTTTCACGCCAAGTTCTATAAATCGTAATGCTGCAAACAATCCTGCCGGGCCCGAACCAATTATATGTACTTCACTTTTATTTGAAACATCTTTATAATCAAACTCTATTGGTTTGCTTGTATGCGTCTCACCTATGGAAACGAGTAAAGCAAGATTTATTTTAATATTTGTTGCACGTGCATCAATAGATTTACGTGTAATTTGAATGTTTGTAATTTCCTTTTCGGGGACATTAAGCTTTTTTGCTACAATTTGTCTGTAGATTTTACTATTCGAGCTTTCTTCCGGTGAAAGAATTAGTGTGATTTTTTTTTGCATTGACAAAGGAAATTAGGGATTATTCAAGCTTTTTGCTTTAAATATTTGGCTGAAAATAAAATTATTCGAAGTGAAACGAAACAATTAATAAGTTTGAACTCATCCTCTCAATCATTCCTGAATATTGAGTAGCATCTCTTTTCAGAACATCTTTCAAACCCATAGAGTATTTTATTTCAGTTGATAGTTTGAAAAAATAGAAATAATAGTCGATACCAAAACCGAAATCCAAATACCAATCGATAGGCTCCAATCTAAATTTTGGTTTCTCTGATTCCTTTATTTCTTTTTGAGAGGCAAGATCAATTCTATTTGTGGTACCTGTGAGTAGATATGGACGGTAGTTTTTCAGTCGCTTAGCTTTATATTTGAAAAGAAAGGGCAATTCAATGAAAGTGGACTCAATCCTCATCACTTTCGATGTAAATCCGGTGGGTGTACGTATTAGAAATTCCAAATTTCGTTGTCCGAAAGTAATTGCCGGCAAAAATCTAAAATCGAAATATCGAGCAAGCCTCAAATTTGAAACAATTCCAAGATGAAAACCTGCTTGTTTTATGCACTCAACAGAATATATTGAATCAGTTACAAAACTTCCATTCGGATTTACAGAAAGAACAAGTGGAGAATTTTTTATCTGAAAATCCATACTATTCAAACCTATTGTAAATCCAAAATGGTATGGTTTTCTGTCATATTTCGGTGTATTCAAAACAGGTCGTTTTTGTGCATTAACACCAACAAATCCAAACAAAAATAATATTATGAGAAAATTTTTCAAGCTATTTGTTTAATAAATCTTTCCTAATTATTCTACTAAATTCAACAATTTTTATAATTTAATATTGCAATTAAGTATAATTTTTTCAATCTACTAACATTGCAACACTAAAATTATTTCAACAAAAATAATATTTATTTAGGGAACATCTAAAAATGCAAATTTCTTCGTTGTTTCAAAATTTTAAAATCCTCATTTACAATGGTAAACTACGGTCTTAAAATTTCTTACGCCTTGAAATTTACTAATTTTAGAAGTCCCCTTTAATTTTTTGATTAATTATATTTTGTCTTGTGAAATTGATTCAACATTCTAAAACCTAAGAAAAAAACATTTTAGCTTTTCTTTGCTACATATATAGAAGCAATTCCCATTGACAGGGAAATTTGTTTTGTTTCAGTAAATCCGACATTTTTCAATTTGTTTAGAAATTTCTCACCGTCAGGAAATGTTTTCACAGATTCGGGAAGATATGTATATGCTCCGGTATCGGAGGAAAATAACTTTCCAATAATTGGCAAATACAATTGAAAATATATTGCATATAAGAATTTAATTATCGCATTTTTAGGCTTCGAGAATTCAAGGACTACAAATTTCCCGGCAGGCTTTAGAACGCGAAATATTTCGTTGATCCCCTTTTCTAAGTTTTCGAAATTTCTAACTCCGAAAGCCACGATAGCTGTATCGAAATATTCATTGTCAAACTCTAATTTTTCAGCATCTCCTTTTTTCAATTCAATCATGTTCTGAAGATTCTTTCTGCTAATTTTTTCTTTTCCAACTTTTAACATTCCTTCAGAAATATCAATTCCTACAATTTTTTTTGGCTTTAGTTTGCTTGCTTCTATGGCGAGATCTCCTGTTCCTGTGGCTATATCAAGAATGGTTTCGGGATTATGGGCTTTCAGCAAATTAATAGTTTTTTTCCTCCAAATTTTGTCAATACTTAGAGAAAAAAAGTGATTGAAAAAATCGTATTTGTCAGCAATTTTGTCGAACATTTCTTCTACTTGCTGTTTTTTTGAAGATTTTTTGTTTTGATATGGAATTGCCATTATGCTTTACAGTATATTATTTTATATTTTCAGAGTGCAAAAATACAGAACTTTAAAATTCTAAAAACAAAAAAGGACAAGAAAATATTTTCTTGTCCTTTTGTTTCATGCTCAGCTTAATTTCGCTTGCCTTTCGATTTGCCTTTCGATTTTCCTTCGCGGCTTTGTCGTTTTTGTTTGCCTTGTTTCTGGTGGTCTTCGTGGAGATCGAAGATTATTCTTTGATCTTCGGTCAGGATTTTTCTGATATCCTGTTTTTGATTAGCCATTAATTTCATTAATTCGACATTGACTTTCCCAATTTCCTCGATGCATTTATATAATTCATTCATATCGGCAACATCAGCAGTTTCAAGAATCTCTAATTTCACTTGATTTTCTTTCATCTTATTCCTAATTGAAAGCATTTTTTTCATATGTGGAGTTTTCAACTCCTCAATCTGAGCTTCTTGTTTCTCAGATATGTCTGGAATAATTTTACTAATGTCTTTTGAACATTTTCCTTTGTTAGATTTCTGTCCTGATTGGGCATAAATACTCATGCTTATAAACATGAACGAAATTAGAACAAGCGAGCTAAATAATTTGATTTTTTGATTTTTCATTTTAAAAGAAATTAAGTTTGTAAATAAAGTTAACATTTACATAGATATTCTTTTCAACATAAGGTTTAATTTCATCATAAGAAAATAATTCTCAATGAACTTCTTTAAAAATTTCGGTGTAATAGACAAAAAGGAGGCTGTTTGACCTTGATATTTTTCAAGTGGACAAAAAGGAGGCTGTTTTTTTTAGCTAAAAAAACGATTTATGTAGCAGTGTTTTATCTTTGTATTATCAAGTTAAACGGAAGCAAGCTC
>JABHKC010000003.1 GCA_018692315.1 Bacteroidota bacterium
GTTTTATTTTTAGTCAAGTAAATATACAATTATTGAGACTCCTTTTTATAAAAAGGTAACTTCCACTTCTGAAAATTCGTTATGCTTTGTTAATTGTAGCGTAGAGAAGTTTTGAATTGAAAAATTAAGGAAACTTTAGCATTTCTTCACCAACAACCAATCAAAGATATCAATATAGTAATCATTTGGGCAGTGCATGTTTAGAACTTGATGAAAATGCTGCAATTATTTCTTACGAAGAGTACCATCCGTTTGGGACAACAAGTTATCGTTCTGGTTCTTCTGAAACTGAAGTTTCCTTGAAAAGATATAAATATGTAGGAAAAGAAAGAGATGAAGAAACCGGATTGTACTATTACGGAGCAAGATATTATTCGGCTTGGCTTTGTCGGTTTGTGAGTGTGGATCCTTTGCAGTTTGAATATCCACACTACACCCCATATCAATATGCAGGTAATAAACCTATTACTTTTATTGATTTGGATGGGTTGGAGGAATTTAAGCCAGAACCTGACATTATTAACAACGCAAAAAGTCCTATTGTATCATTAGCACAAATGGGAATGGCTACAGGAGTTAAAACACCAACTCGACAAATAGGTCAAAAAATAAATATTTCTGATCCAAACAAAAGCTTGGACATAGGTAGAAGTGGAAGGTTGGAGAGGGGACAAGGTGCAGAGTCTGGTAACATTACATTAGGAACGGGAATAATACCAAACAATCAAGAAGGATTTAGTGATGAAATTGCCATGACAAATGATGAATTATTTGTAGAATTTAATGACGCTATGTCCGATGGCACATTTGGAAGGATGGAGGCTGCAGGACTTGCCGAAGTAACTCATTTTCGTCAAAATTCTGGAAATCCTTTTACTAGTACTCTCATGGAAAATGAAATTAGAAATACAGATGAGTATTCTACAATGATTAATGATATCACTTCTGAATTTCAAGAACAAATGCAAGCAAATGATGGTAATTACAGTGATTTAAATATTAATAGTATTGATAGACCATCTTGGGGCTTTTCTGACCCCTCTCTTTTAGCAACAATAGGAGGTACTCAACAAATTGATTTAACTTTACAATCGATTACCTTTCAGGATAATGCTTATACTGCTCAAGTTGGAATAGTATTATCGGATAATTTTGGAGTTGACGAGGGGGATACTCATGTTGGTGAAGGTATGTTTGACATGAGAAATGTTGGGGTAGGTGAAGGTCTTAGGTCACAGTGGGTGTTACAGCATCAAAGAGGATTTAGACCATTTACCACACAGTTTCATTTTAATATATCCATTTCAGGACAACTAAATAGATAGAAATATGAACTTAAAGATTCTATATAAACAAAGATTTAACTTTATAATATTTCTTGTATTATTTGGTTGCGATTATGGGCATAATTTTGATATTACTACAACTTTTTTTGCGAAAAAATCTAATTTAACTATTGAAGTGCATTCTACTGGCTTTGTTCCAGCAAGAAACGATCACGGATATGGAATTGCTAATGGGAAATTGTATGGAATGAATCATTTTAAGGACACTTTGTTTTTTTCCATAAACGAAGAACTTTGTATAGAAAATCTAATCTATAAAAATGAAGTTTTAGAAATTAGTAATGAAAAAAGTTTTAGAAAAACATTGGAAACTCTTTTTGCGGATTTAGAATATAGTAAAAAGGAATTTCATGCATTAGAAGAACTAATATATGCAACTTGCTATGGACGAAAAGGTGCAGAACGAAATGGATTTTATCAAGGAATAGAAATAAGTAATACTACAATAATTAGTATTTCACATGATGGAGATTCTACAAATCACAAATAATTTCTACTACAAGTGCGTATTTGTGCTCGCTAGCGAGGATTTGCAATCCGTGCGTATAATAACACGAACACCAGCTCCCGCCAACATTTTGTCGGTGCAGTTTAAAAACAAATAAAAAATCATTTTTGATTTTTCTAAAAGCCCCGATTTATCGGGGCTTTTGTTTTACAATAAAGTTTGCAATCTTGTTTTAGTAATGAAAGCATCTAAGAAAGTATAAACCATTTTCTTTTCTTCGGGCTTCATTTTATTCACTTCATCATTCGGTTTCTTTGTATCTTTATGAAACCGCTTCTCTGTCCATTATTTTTTGCCTCGGTCCTGAAGGAAGTAAATAATGGACAGAGAAGCTGCATTGTAGATAAGATGGATAGAATTTATAATATGTGTTATAGAAGTAATACATCAACTAAAAAAAGTCTTACAACAAATATGCAATTTCTGTAATATAATGTAGTAAACCATTTTGCTGGCAAATCGTCCTTCAGGAACGAGGCAAAATTTGTCAGCAAAATGGTTTACGGTATTTGCAACACAAAAGCTCCTCCCAACTGCCGCAAGTTTGCAACTTGTGGTTTAGAAACCCTGAAATGATTTACGAATAATACAAGTATTTGCAGGACACCGAAGAGCTGCCAGCACCGAAGAATACAAACAAACAGGATTAGAAGAGCTGAAGAATGCCATTAATAAACATCATCCTTTGCAATGAAAAAATAAATGTTCAATCCGTGATATCCAATTTAATATTATACTTTTGCGCAAAATTGAATAAATATGACACCAAAAAAAAATACAGATTTGCAGATACTACCTGACGAAAAAATTGCAAGTAGTATTTATGTAATAAGAAATAAAAAAGTCATGATAGATCGTGATTTAGCTGAGTTGTACGGAGTTGAAACGCGAATATTAAATCAAGCAGTTAGAAGAAATATAAAACGTTTTCCCGATGATTTTATGTTCCAGATGACCACCGAAGAGTTTAAAAATTGGAAATCACAAATTGTGATATCCAATAAAGAAAAGATGGGACTACGAAAACCACCATTAGTTTTTACAGAACAAGGAGTTGCAATGTTATCAAGTGTTTTGAATAGTGAAGCTGCTATAACAGTAAATATACAAATCATCAGGGTTTTTACTAAAATGCGTGAACTACTTGAAACACATCAGGAAATATTAAAGAAGCTTGATGAATTAGAACGCAAAGGAATAGAACATGATGATAAAATAATGTTGATTTTTGAATACATAAAGCAGTTTGAAGAAATAAAACAACAAGAATTAGAACAAAAAAACAGAAAACGAATAGGATTTATAACATCTGATGAA
>JABHKC010000004.1 GCA_018692315.1 Bacteroidota bacterium
AGAATCATTCAAAATAAAATTCGGTAAAATTTAAAATTGAATAAAAAAATTAACTAAAACTCATCAATGTTAATATATTTGAGCATGAAAATTGTAGAAACGTTTATGAAAAAAAAGTTTATGAATTAATCAGGTTAGAAAGATTTTAATTGATTATAGAATAAAAAATAAAGAAGATTTAAAAGCAAACTCATATCTCAAAGAGGCTTTACCGAATATCTATTTACCAAAAACACAAGGCAATAGAGGTCAAATGGATGATAAGTCTATATTGTCACCGGCAAGTTTTGTTTCCACCGTCGGCGGCCTTAACGTAACCGACTTTGCTGATGGCCTGGCTCGTTTTATAGTTGAAAGAACAAAACAAGAATTAAGCATTGCCTTTTTTGAAAAATTCAAAAAAGAAATGAAAAAGTCGGAATATGACGACCTTAAAATTTTATTTCCCCAAACATATAATATTTTGAGTTTCTTGGATGAGGATATTTATCAGTTTAATGCTTACTTAAGTAGCATGAGAGAAGCATTTCAACAAGATCTGGCTAACTTATTTGTAAATTTAGAAGATGTTATTAATAGCGAAAAATATATGAGATATTTTAAAAAAAACGAAGAACTAAAGGCAATAATTCAAAGTTCTTTTTTTATTATTGACAACTTATCAAAAAATAAACATCCGGGAACTATATTTGATGAGTATTCTAAAAAGGAATATATTGATTCATTACATGAGAATATATCAGGTTCTGTTAAAACTCTTAATTTGTTTTCAAATTCATTAAAATCAAAATCAAAAGAGCATTATTGGATATCTCCTGATTCTTTGAAATTGCTTTTTGATAAAACAACTTTTAATATTTACCTTGGCCTGATATACCAACAAGCTAGCGATATTGAATTCAAAAAGACAACCCTTAGAATTATTCTTGACAAGTTGAAAAATCAGAATGATTCAATAGAACTATACAAACTATTCATAGAGGATTTTATTGATCACGCCAGCACTATTGAAGAATATCTTCACGAGATAACGAATAAAAAGAAAAGTGAGCGTACTTATAATGACTATTATAAATACTTCGATGCTACCCTTGACTTAATAGAGATAGCTGATCGTTTGAAAGAACTTCCTTATATTAACATAAAAGAATTTCCCGAATTTAATACTTATTGTTATGTCGCCAGAAGAATCGGTGATTTGTATTTAAATATAAATCAGAAAAACTACAGTTCAGCAATTGTTAATACTGTTTGTATTCTTGATACTTTATTTTCACAAAGTTTTACAAATGATATTAAAAAATACAATAAAATAAAAAGTGACATTCGAGCAAATAAAAAAACCGTAAAGAAAAATATCTCTTCTTTTGACAAAAAAAATTTGTATAAAATTACGAAAGAATCTAATGATAAAATTGACAAAAAAATTAGAAATCTTTCTGTAAAAGGAGAACCTTCTAAAGGTGAAATTAAGAAATATCATAATGAAATCATTAAAATAGTTGAAACTGAAATTAAAAAATACGAAAAATTAAATTATACAAGAGCCTTAATTTTCAAATATGGAACTTTTATAGCAAACATTGCTACGGCAGAAAATTCTCTGGAAGTACAAAATATTATTGAATCAACTGTTTTGCCTGCCGGTTCGGCAAGAATAAAAAGAGAAAGCAAATTCAATGTTTCATTAAATGCATACTGTGGATTATTTGTTGGTGGAGAAGTAATAAAAGATGTAGACAAACCTTGGACTTGTAAATATCAAAAAATAAATAGTTGGGGGGTTACAGCTCCAGTAGGATTAGCAATAAGCAAGGGTGCACTATTTAAAAAATGCAAAAACCATTCTTCCCATTCTATATTTGTTTCAATTATTGATCTGGGAGCTTTAGTCGCATTTAGGTTTACGGACACTCTCACTGAAAGTGTTCCAAATATTCAATTGAAAGATATTATATCACCGGGAATTTTTTATTCATTTGGTATTCCAAAAAGTCCTTTATCATTTAATATTGGTTATCAAATTGGACCATTATTAAGAGAAGTCAAGATGGAAGAAGGTACTTTTGGCGATAGTTATTCTAGATTTAGTATAGCATTGACTGTAGATATCCCAATTGTAAACTTTTACACTAAACCAATATATTAAACAAGCGAATTTGTTTCGCTATTAATACCAACACGGTTCAGCATAGTTCTATTTCAATATTTTATTATACTCATCATTATCACCCAACAAGCTAATTGCCTTTTTAATATCATTGTCATATTCGAAAGATTTCTGGATACGACCTTTTTGATAATAATATCTACTAACAATTTCTTCGCTTAAAATCTCAATAAGCTCATCTTTAAATATTTGAAGGTCTTTGTTTTTATCGTGCCTAATTTTTTCGTAAAGTGCATCAAATTCTTCTTTTGCCATATCAAAATATTTTTCCTGTTCGGCAATTTTTTTCAGCTTATTGAAATTATATTCGCTATTCGATTCGTAATCGAAATCTTTATCTGATATGTAATTCTTGAAATCTTCATAATCTTTGTCAGCGAAAACAAAATCTTTTGCAGATACAATAGAATCGTGTTTAAGACAATATTGTGTAGCAAAATCGAAAATATGATTTTTCAAGACAAGGCTGATACTAATATTGCTAATTGTTTTTGGCTCAGTAATAATATCTGGCATTATCCCACCGCCATCATATACTTTTCTGCCATTTTTTGTAGAAAATTGTGTTATTATAGAATCAGCAATTTTGCCTACACTTCCATCATCATTTCTGTTTGAATAATCAAGAGCCTGTATGCACCTGCCACTCGGAATGTAATATTTTGCAGTAGTAACTTTTAGTTTTGAATTGTAGCTAAGGTCTCTCGTTGCCTGAACTAATCCTTTTCCAAAAGTTCTTTGCCCAACAATTA
The DNA here is from genome assembly GCA_018692315.1 of Bacteroidota bacterium. Classification (NCBI taxonomy): domain Bacteria; kingdom Pseudomonadati; phylum Bacteroidota; species Bacteroidota bacterium. Next base: position 2,923 of record JABHKC010000004.1, read on the forward strand.
CACCCCGATCGAGATCTTGAATAGCGCCCGAAACAATTTCTGATGCCGATGCCGAACCGCTATTTACGAGAACTATAATTGGAATTTCTGAATCATAGGCTGGCATTGTAGATTTATATGTTTTGTTCCACTGCTTTACTTTTCCTTTTGTACTAACAATTTCCTGATCTTTTTCAACAAAAAGATTTGCAATTTTTACAGCTTCCATTAACAAACCACCCGGATTGCTTCTTAAATCGAGAATTATTGATTTTGCATTACGATTTTCTTTTAAATCAATCAATGCTTCTTTAACATCATTGCTGCAATTCATAGTAAACTGCGATAAACTTATATACCCAATCTCTTCGTTCAACATATCAAAATATGGAACACTTTTTATTTTAATTTCCTCTCTAATAAGAGTTTTCGTAAATTTATTTTCTTCGCCCGGACGTTCAATAAGCAAGTCAACCGGAGTATTTGGCTGCCCTTTTAGAACTTCGCTAATCTCGTCCGAGTCTTTACCCTTTATAGATTTTTTGTCAACTTCAATTATTATATCACCGGCTTTTAGTCCGGCTTTCATTGCTGGCGAATCTTCATAGGGTTCAGCAATTAATGTAAAATCACCGGAATTTCTAATTAAGGCACCAATTCCTCCATACTGACCGGTTGTCATAAATTTATAATCCTCAAGTTTCGATTCGGGAATATAAACTGTGTATGGGTCTAATGATTTTAGCATCTGGTCGATACTGGTTTTTACTAATTTGCCGGCATCGGTTTCGTCAACATAAATTAAGTTAAGTTCCCGAAATAGTGTATAATATATATCCAGATTTTTTACAATTTCAAAATCATCGTTATCGAAACTTACCAATACAAATCCTGAAAGGACCAGAACTATTGTTGCAATTCTGATTTTTGTACTCTTATAAATTTCCTTCAATCTCATAATCAAACATTTTAAATTTTCTTAAACTACAAAACTATATTTATTTTATTTGATTATATTTTTTATTCGATTTTTATAAAAATAAATGTGTAAAATTTTTTAATTTGTAAATAATCCGAAAGCTAAAATGCCACAATTTATATATTTGTAAGTTTTTTGTAAAAAGATAATATGTTATTTAATTCGATAGAATTTGCAATATTTTTGCCAATTGTTTTTGTTTTATACTGGTTTGTAACAAACAAAAACCTCAAACTCCAAAATATTCTTTTGCTGGTAGCAAGCTATGTTTTTTACGGATGGTGGGACTGGCGTTTTCTTTCCTTAGTTTTTGTAAGTTCGCTTGTCGATTACATAATTGGGATAAATATTGAAAAAACCGAAAAAAAACTAAATCGGAAAATTCTTCTTTTTGCTAGTTTGTTTGTCAACCTAGGCTTTCTAGGTTTTTTCAAATATTATAACTTTTTTGTTGATTCTTTTATTGATGCCTTTTCGTTTTTCGGAATGCAATTTCAAGCCCGAACTTTAAATATTGTGTTGCCTGTCGGAATTAGTTTCTACACATTTCAGACATTGAGTTACACATTAGATATTTATAAGCACCGCCTAAAACCTACCGAAGATATTATTGCTTTTTTTTCGTTTGTAAGTTTTTTCCCTCAACTTGTAGCCGGACCAATAGAAAGAGCATCTAACCTGCTGCCCCAATTCACGAAAAAACGAAAATTCGATTTGCTTCAAGCAAAAGATGGAATGAGACAAATTCTCTGGGGGCTTTTCAAAAAAATTGTAATTGCCGATAATGCAGCCACTTTCGTAAACGAAATTTTTGAAAAATCGGATACTATGCCCGGTAGTACGCTGTTTATTGCTGCAATACTTTTTGCATTTCAAATATATGGCGACTTTTCCGGATATTCCGATATTGCAATTGGCACAGCTCGTTTGTTTGGTTTCAAACTGATGAGAAATTTTGCTTTTCCGTATTTCTCAAAAGACATGGCGGAATTTTGGCGAACATGGCACATTTCCTTATCTACCTGGCTTCGAGATTATTTGTTCCTGCCAACAGCCTACTGGACAATGAACAAAATAAAAAATCCAAAATTCCTAAGCATAAAAGCCGAAGTTTGGGGCTATGTAGTTGGCATTTCGTTCACATGGTTTTTGGGCGGACTCTGGCATGGCGCAAAATGGACATTCGTACTGTGGGGTTGTCTGCATGGATTATATCTCGTTGTTTCGCATATTACTAAAAAATTCAGGAAAAAAACCTTACGAAAACTAAAAATTAAAAAGAAAAATCCAGTATTAGTTTTTATACAAACAATTGGTACATTTTTTCTTGTAACAATTGCATGGGTTCTTTTTAGAGCAGAGAATGTCGGTCAGGCTTTTTCAATTTTTAACACAATCTTATCAGAAAGTTTTTTTGAGACTCCAAATTTGAAAGGAAAAGTTTTACTTTCAGGCATTTTTATAATCTTTCTCGTTGTTTTTGAATACATTCAGCGAAAAAAAGAACACGCACTCGAAATTCAAAAGTGGAATTTAATTTTCCGATGGAGTTTTTATTTTTTCGTTCTTTTTATAGGTGTATTTTTTGGGAATTTTAACGAAGTCGAATTTATTTATTTCCAGTTTTAAGATGAAAATATTTCTAATTAAAATAATATTATTTTTTGTGCTCGCATTTATTATTCTTAGCACGATTGCAAATCTTGTAATTCCTTCAGGGAAACCGGCTATTTTATCGGAGCAATGGTACAATGTTTACGAACGAATAGTAAGAAGCAAAAAGAAAATAGATTCGAAAACAATTTACATAGGAGATAGTGTTGCAGATCAGATTTTTAACTTTAAAAAAACAAGAAATTCGCTGACTTGCAATGCAGCAATTCTTATGGCAGGACATTACATTCTTACTTACAATGCCATTGAAAACAATCCACAAATCGAAACCGTAGTTTTGGTAAGCGTACCGCAAGAAATAAATACAAAATTCGAAAGAAAGCAAGTTTATAATAATTTCACTTTGCCTTTTTTTACCTTTGAAAATCTGAAACATTTTGATTCCTTTCTTTATTCAAAATTTGACCAATTTCCGAGAAGTTATCTTGTGCTTCCAATGGCCAGCAAAATGCTACCGCTCTCCGATATTGATTATGCACAAGGTAAAAAACGTTCAGACCGAGATATTTTGTCGGATGTTTCAATTCATTATCTTCTAAAACTGAATGATTTATGCGTAGCAAATAATATTGAACTCAAAATAATTTCGCCTCCTGTTTCCGAAAAATTATATAAAAAAACAAATAACTGGAAAAAAATGAGAACCCAAATTAGAGAACTAAATTTGGATTATCTGTTTGTCGATTATTTTAAAAATATCAGATATTTAAGCGAAGATAAATTTAAAGATGGGCTACATTTGAAACGAAGATATCTTCAAGAGAGTTTTTTAGACAGATATAAATTTAATATGATTGAAGAAAAATAATTTTCGTTGAAATATATGCAAAATATGAAAATACGTGAATCTTATGTAGCTGGCAAATTTTATCCGGCAAAAAAAAATGCAATTATCGACCAGCTTGATAGCATCAATATGCTCGAACGAAATAATATTTTGACAGAATATTCAGAAAAATCAATAATTGGCGGCGTAGTACCCCATGCAGGATATATGTTTTCTGCCTATCAAGCTACTCATTTTTTTGAAATAATAAAAAATTCAAAGGAGCAATTCGATACTGTTTTTATAGTTAATCCGAATCACACTGGTTATGAACCTGAAATAGCTTTAGATGAAAATGACTTTTGGGAAACTCCTCTCGGAATTGTTGAAATTGATCAGGATTTTCAAGAAGATTTAAAGTTGCCAAAATCTGCAAATGCCCATAAATATGAACATTCCGGCGAAGTGATGCTTCCATTTTTGCAACATTATTTAAACTATCAATTCAAAATTCTTCCAATAACAATTTCAAATCAGAATCCTGAAAATGCAAAAAAACTTGCAGGCTTAATTTATGAGTCAAATAAAAAATTCGGAAAAAAAATTCTAATTATTGCATCATCAGATTTTTCTCATTTTGTTGAACCCGAATATGGAAAACAAATTGATAGTTTAGTAATTGACGAAATATTAAAGTTTAACTCTGAAAAAGTTTATCAGACAATTAGAAAACACAATATTTCTATCTGCGGCTATGGACCTATTATGACTTTAATTGAGTATTCGAAACTACTTCTGGAAAATCCTAAAAACAAAATTCTAAAAATTGGACATTCCGGTGAAATTACGCCATCTACTGAAGTTGTGGATTATGTTTCAATATTGTTTTATCGCTAAGTCCAGAAAAAAGAACCAAAACAAATTTTCAATCATTAAAAACTTGCTTGAAAATTTCCAGCGATTTAACTTCTTTGAAAGATGCAATATGCAAAGAATAATACTGAATTATTGTAGCCAAAAGATTGTTTCTCGTTTTATTTGAAATAACAAAATCTTCTTGCTCATTAACAGAAATATTCAACAATTTGTAAAAATCAAAACTTAAAGTTTCATTGAGAATATACAAATGAGTTGAGTTGTTTGCAACAAATTCACCGTTCATCAAATCGAAATATTTCAAAGGTTCAGAGAAATTATTATTTGGGTAAAAACCAAGATATTTGCTCAAATTAAGCAAAAATATTAAATGAAAGTTTAAAAATTTGTTTTCAAGAGTATCAAAAAGCTTTATTGAATTAAATAGGAAATCGAACAAGTTTTTATTCGGTTCTTCTTCTTTAATTGTTTTGAATAAAACCTCCGCAAGAAAAATAGCCATTGAATTTTTATATATATCGTAAGGAATTGAAGAAAATGGTGCAATATTCTTAATTTCTTTTACCATTTGTAAATTCCGGGAATCTTTAAAATAGATTTCCATATCGAGCAAAAAAAGGGGCTGAAATAGATTTGCCCGAATTTTTGCATTTTTGCCCCTCACACCCTTTATGATAAATGCTAACCTGCCGAATTTTTCAGTATATATCTGAACGATAATACTCGAACTCAGATACTTAATTTGATGTAAAACAATACCATGCGTTGAATGCAATGCCGCCATATACTTATTCAATTTTTTAACTCATTTTGCAGTAAAACTAAAAATGTTTTTTGAATGAAAAAAGAATAAAATACAATAAGATTTAATCCGGAAATAAAAATTACAAACAACGAAACATTGATTTACAAAAGCTTTTATCCAAACAAAAAAATCAAATTGCAATTTTAAAAATATTGTTACATTTGCAATAAATATAAACTATGAGAGAGATTGTAAAAGTTAAAAATAGATTTATAAATATTATTTGTCCTTGCTTCTAAATAATATTTATCATTCCCACTATTTATTTTTATTCAAATTATCATTTTACTTAAAGAAAACAAAATTATGAAATTACCATTTGCAGAATCATATAAAATCAAGATGGTTGAGTCTATCAAAAGAAGCACTAGAAATGAACGAGAGAAGTGGATAAAAGAAGCTAATTACAATTTATTCAATCTGAAAAGTGAACAGGTTTATATTGATCTTCTTACCGATTCTGGAACCGGCGCTATGAGCGATAAACAATGGTCGGCAATGATGGTAGGAGACGAAAGCTATGCCGGAGCTAGTTCCTATTATAAGTATAAAAACATTATCAAAGAGCTTCTTGGTTTCGATTTCTTTCTACCAACTCATCAAGGAAGAGCGGCAGAGAATGTTCTTTTCTCGGTGCTCCTGAAGGAAGGAAATTTAATTCCCGGCAACTCGCATTTCGACACAACAAAAGGACATATTGAATTTAGAAAAGCCGTAGCAATTGATTGTACTATCGACGAAGCTTTCGACACAGAAATAAATCATCCTTTCAAAGGAAATATTGATTTAGAAAAATTGGAAAATGTTTTGAAAAACAATCCCACAGAAAACATCCCAATCATATGCGTAACAGTAACTTGTAATTCTTCTGGAGGCCAGCCTGTTTCTATGCAAAATCTCAAAGATGTACATAGTTTAGCACAGAAATACGGAATTAAGATTTTGTTTGACTCTGCCCGTTTTGCCGAAAATGCCTATTTCATAAAAATAAGAGAAAAAGGTTATGAAAATCATACAATTAAGGAAATTGTAAAAGAAATGTTTCAGTATGCCAACTATGTTACTATGAGTAGCAAAAAAGATGGCATTGTAAATATGGGTGGTTTTATAGCATTTGATGACGAACAGGTTTTCAAAAATGCTTCACTTTTTAATATCATGTTCGAAGGCTATATTACTTACGGTGGAATGTCGGGACGCGATATGAATGCCGTAGCTCAAGGTTTAGACGAAGCTACTGAATTTGATTATCTCGAAACACGAATAAAGCAAGTTGAATATTTAGGGAATAAGCTCGACGCATTTGGGATACATTTCCAGAAACCAGTAGGTGGACATGGAATTTATGTGAACGCAAATCATTTTTTTCCAAATGTCCCTAAAGACCAATATATTGCTCAAACTATTGCGGTAGAATTGTATCTTGAAGCTGGTGTTCGTGGCGTTGAAATTGGGACACTTTTAGCCGATAGAGATCCAGTTACGCGAGAAAACAGATACCCATCAATAGAATATGTAAGGTTAGCTATTCCACGGCGTGTTTACACGAACAATCATATGGATGTAGTGGCAGTTGCTTTGAAAAACGTATTCGACAGAAGGAAAGAAATCTCAACTGGATACAAAATTGTTAAAGAAGCTGAAATTATGAGACACTTTACTATTGAACTGGAAAAGATTTAGCAGCTATAAAAATCGCTGAACAAGTATTTCTTGTCTGATTAAACAAACAACTTGGCTATTTGTGAGAGCAATGATATAGATTTATACAATCGCCAATAAAATACAGCAATAAAAAAAAGCACTACCGAAAATTTCAGTAAGTGCTTTTTTTGTGGGCCCACCTGGGCTCGAACCAGGGACCACCTGATTATGAGTCAGGTGCTCTAACCAACTGAGCTATGGGCCCAATCTTTATTCAATTACAAATTAGGGCTGCAAAGTTACATTTATTTCTAAAAAAATAAAATTATTTATTTAATTTGATTTTTTTATTTTAAAACAAGTTTCAAAATACTGCCCTCCAATGCTTTAACAATTTTTTCTAAAATAATTATTTTAGAACTTCAAAATTATTTATCAAAAAACTAATTTTGTCCTCAATAAAAAAACGAATTATGCACGAATTAACTTTAGCAATGAATGTAGTTGAAATTGCAGAGGAAGAAGTTCGCAAATCAAATGCGAAAATTGTCAACGAAATTGAAATTGAAATTGGAACTCTTTCCGGCGTGATTCCAGAAGCTATGGAGTTTGCAATGACTGAAGCCGTAAAAAATACGGTTCTACATAATTCAAAAATTACATACCGCATAATTCCTGCAAAAGCAAAATGTATGAAATGTTCTACTGAATTTGTAGTTGAAGATTTCTACAATAGTTGCCCTAAATGCAGTTCTTTTGAAAATGAAATATTGCAGGGTAGAGAGCTAAAGGTTAGATCTTTAGTAGTAAATTAGTGACACTAATTAGATTAATTCACAAACTGCTTAGAAAAATATTGTGCAGAAAGCTTCTCGCCTGTAGCTTTTTCAATCAGATCGTTCCAATAGTATTGGTTTCCGGGCTTAAAAATATTTTCGATCAAATATTCTCCAATTTTATTATTGTTGGTATAACACTGATTTCTATAATCGTCAGATTTTACTACATTTTCGACAATATAATAATGAAGCTGCGAAGCAAAAACTTCTCCTAAAAGGTAATTGTGATACGAACATGGTTGAAAGACAATATGGCTTTTAGTAACCCAATCGGGGCTATTTCGTCTTGCCGGACGTTTTAAAAGTTGGTATTTCTGAACCAAATCCCACCAAAGTTTATTTAATGCCTGATCTGGATTTTCATACATACGCTTCTCGAAATTATACATTACCTGAGCAAATCGGCTAAAAACAAATTTCTCTAAACGTAGATTATTGCAACTCGATTCTGAAATATTTTGATATTCCTCGTCAGATATTTCAACAACATCTTTTAACCAAAGTGGATGTGAAGAAAACCTACTGAATAATGTTGCTATGGCATCATTTGTAAAAAAATGTGCAGGAGTTTTTAAAACGTAGGGTAGCGTGTCTTCTATATATTTATTGTATGCTGCAAATCCAAATTCGTATAAGACAGTATTCATCCAATAGTAGTTCAATTCAACATTACATAGAACTCTAACATCTTTTCCTCGCTCAATTACTCTGCAATCAGACTGCTGAACTTTGCCTGGCTTTTCATACAAATCGCTATTTTCTACAATTTCATCTATATCTATTCCTAAACTTTTGTAAAATTTCTTGGCGAGGTAAACAATATCCTTCTTTTTGTAATATTCATCAAGGTTTATTTCGTAAATTTCAGGAGCAACCTGAAAAAATCTGTTTTGATAGTGCCATGGCATAAGGTCTTCTTTTCGCTTTTTGTACTTTTTTGCCAAATAAGAATCTATCTCATTTTTCAGTTGTGTATAAGGTCCTTTAGTTAAGATATCTAATTCTTCATATAAATCCTCAATCTCCTTTGGGTCTTGATCATTTAATATCAAAGTCATTTCAAAGAAATTTTTAAATCCTAAGTTTTTGGCAATTTTATTTCTTAGTTTAACTAATTCCACAAAATCGTCCACTACAATATCCCCAACATTTTTACTTGCAATCCAAACCTCCTTCAATTCCTCAGAATCAGTAGAAGTTTTAAGAATATCTTCAATTTGGTTAATCGTAATTTCCTGATTTCGATGACGCGGACGATAGGTTGAAAACTTCCGCTCAACATCATTATTCAACATAATTAATTCGAGCATATTCCTTTCGTCAATTTGATGCATCAAATATTTATTATAAAGAATATCTAATTGCCTTTTCAACAATTTGTCGGTAATGTGTCCCGAATCTCTAATTTTTTTAATTTTCTTAAAACTCTCTTGATTTGAATATAGATTCACTAAAAGAATTTCGAGTGTTGTTGATTTTCGGTAATCAACTTCTTTCCCGGTAATTGATGCATTAAATGATGCCAGATTATATTCTTTCTCTAATAGAATCACTTTAGCTTCATAATCAGATATAAAATCTTTTAATTCTTGATTAGTGTTTTCAATTTCGCGTTGAGTACAGGAAAAAAGAAGTAGAGAAACTAAAATTAGAATAGTGTTTGAAATGGCAGAATGTAAAATTAATTTTTTCATGACTATATATTTTAATTATTCAACATTTTCAAAGTTAATGCTAATAAATCATATTGTCAATATTTTGTTAAAATTATTTTAAAACAAAATCAATTTGTTTCTTAATTATGTCTGCTCTTACAATTTCAATTTTAACATTGTCGCCAAGTTGGTATTTTTTTTTGTGATATTGCCCTACGATGCAATAATTTGCTTCGTCGAAAATATAAAAATCATCTTCTAAATTTCTGATGGAAACCATTCCTTCTATTTTATTTTCAAGCAGTTCAACATAAATCCCCCAAGGCGAAACTCCAGAAATAATCCCATAAAATTGCTCACCAATTTTGTCTTGAATAAACTCAATCATTTTATATTTGATTGAAGCTCTTTCTGCATTTGCGGCACTTTGTTCCATTTCCGAACAATGATTACACTTATCTTCGTAGGTTTTTGAAGATAAAGACCTGCCATTTTCTAAATAATGTTTAAGCATTCTGTGTACCATAATATCAGGATACCTTCTAATTGGTGATGTAAAATGCGTATAGAATGGAAATGCAAGTCCGTAGTGTCCAATGTTTTGGGTAGAATATTTAGCTTTTGCCATTGTTCGAATTGCAATGGTTTCAATTAAATTTTGCTCCTTTTTTCCTTCAAGCTGTTTGAACAGATTGTTTAGCGAAGACGAAATATTATTTGCGGAATTTGTTTTCAAGCCATAGCCAAATTTTTTCAGGAATTTCGAAAAATTGCTTATTTTATCAGGGTCGGGCAAATCATGAATTCTATATACAAATGTTTTTGGTTTTTTGCCAGTATCAACTTTTGAAATTATCTCTGCAACCCTTTTGTTGGCAAGCAACATGAACTCTTCGATTAAGCTATGTGTATCTTCATTTTCGCAAAATGAAATTGAAATTGGAAAAGATTTTTCGTCTAATTCAAATTTCACTTCTGTTCTATCAAAAGAAATTGAATTGTTATTGAAACGATTTTTTCTTAATATTTTAGACAATCCATCAAATATTTTCAATTCATTACAAAAAACGCCTTTGTCATTGTCTATAATTTGTTGAGCTTCAGCATAATTAAATCTCCTATCCGAATTAATTATTGTATTTCCGAACCATTGCTTTTTGATATTTGCCGAACTATCCATTTCAAAAACTGCCGAAAAACAAAGCTTTTCTTCATTTGGCCGAAGCGAACAAATTTTGTTTGAAAGTTTTTCGGGAAGCATCGGAATAACTCTATCGACAAGATAAACTGAAGTTGCACGATTAAATGCCTCTTTGTCTAAAACAGATCCTTGTGATACATAGTGAGTTACATCAGCTATATGTACTCCAATTTCATAGTTTCCGTTTTCGAGTTCTTCAATAGAAAGGGCATCGTCAAAATCTTTAGCATCAATAGGGTCAATGGTAAAAGTAGGAATATTTCTAAAATCCCGACGGCTCGCAATTTCACTTTCGCTAATTTTTTCGGGAATAGAATTTGCAATTTTTTCAACATTCTCAGGATATCTATAAGGTAAATCGAATTCGGCAAGAATAGCATGAATTTCTACTTCATTGTCGCCAGCATTTCCTAAAAGTTCCACAATTTTTCCAAGTGGATTTTTGGCTCCCACCTCCCATTCAATTATTTCTGCTATAGCTTTTTGTCCGTTTTTTGCATTATTCAAAAGTTTCAGCGGAACAAAAATGTCGAATGGCATAAATTTGCTATCAGGTATCAAAAAAGCAAAATTTTGTGAAATTTCAACAGTCCCAACGAAATTGGTTTTGTTTCTTTTTATAATTTCAACTACCTCTGCCTCGTGTTGGGTTTTTTTTCGTTGTGCAAACAAATAGACTTTTACAAGGTCTTTGTGCAGAGCATTGTTCAAATTCGCCACTGACACAAAAATTTCTTCTTTTATTTCATTTGAATGTATAGTAGCCCTACCTTTTGCAGACATATTCACGGTTCCTACAAAATATCCTTCTCTCACCTTATTTCTATACTTGCCGCGATAAACTTCTTCGAGTCTGCCACTTTCCTTCAATTCAGAAAGCACAGCCATTATCATTTGCTTTTGAGATAAATCCCTAATATTTAGCTTGTTTGCAATTTGTTTGTAGTTAAAAGTTTTTGAAGGACCATTTCTAAAAATAGCAACTATCTTGTTCTTTAAATATATTTTTGTTATACTTTTTGTTTTTTTTTTCTTCGACATATTTGTCATTTATTGTTATTGAATTACAGCTTTTTGTTAAGAAAAACTGAAATGATATTTTCTACTACTGCTACACGAATTTTGATCAATCTCTACGAAACCTATTTAAAAACGTAAAATCATTGTAGTGCCCTCATTTGGCTGTGAATTTACGGAAATTGTGCCGCCATGTAGTTTCAGAATTTGCCTCGACAGGCTTAGTCCAATTCCTGAGCCTTCGCTTTTTGTAGTAAAAAATGGAATGAAAATTTTATCTACTACATTTTCTAAAATTCCATCGCCATTGTCTGAAACTTCGACAACTAATCGCCCTCTGTCTGAAAGTTTTACATCAATTTCTATTTTCGGATTTTCAACATTTTGCAGAGCTTCGCATGAGTTTTTTATTAAATTTATCAACACTTGCTCCATAAGTTGGTCGTCAGCGACAAGTTCTAAATCTTCAGGAAATACTTTCAAAACAAATTGAATATTTTGTCTTTCCAAATCTCTCTCTAGCAATGAATAAATGTTATCTAAAAACTCCTTAATGTAGAATATTTTAAAATCGGGTTTAGGAATTCGAGTAAGACTTCTATATGTCTCCACAAAGTGCATCAAACCTGTGCTTCTTTTATTAATTGTTTGCATTGCCGATTGAATATCTTCAAGATTTTCGCTCAAAATATCCGACTTCTCTAAATCCTTTTCTCTCGTTTCATTTATAATTGTATTAGCAGTTGCAGTTAGCGAAACTATAGGTGTAATAGAATTCATAATTTCGTGCGTAAGCACCCTTATCAGGTTTTGCCAAGACTCTATTTCCTTCTCTTCTAATTCTTTATGAATATTTTGAATAGAAACAAGAATTATTAGTTGGTCCTTAATTTTAAATTCTTTACCGAAAATAATCAATTGTAGCACTTCATTATTATCATTCATTTTTATGAGTAATCGTTGCCCTGAAGTAAGATTCAGAAGTGCATCGACTAATTCTTTGCTTTGATCACTAAGGTCTCGGATATTTTTCAAACCTGTTTTCCGGAACAATCTTTTTGTAGCATTGTTAAACATCTCAACCTCACCATTTTTGCGGTATGCAATCATGCTTATTTCGATATGTTGAATTACATTCTGAAGGAAATAAAATTGTTCTTCTTTTTCGTTTCTGATTTTTTGAAACTCTTTTATTACACGATTGAATACGTCTTTCATATTGTCGAAAGACGACCCCAGGCCTTCAATACGAAAAGATCGCGTAAAATCAGAATATTTAATTGCTTCGAGAAAATCAGTTAAGAATTTGTTGGTTTTGGTTACAAACTGAAAAATCAGATATACCTGAAGAATAATTAGTAAACCTACAAATAAGGAGGTTGTATAAAATTTTGTATTCGATAATAGGTAGATGAATACAAAAATTAAAATTGAAAGTATTAGTATTTTAAGAAATACATTAAGCTTAAAATTCTTATAAACCATGCTTTTCTAATCTTCTATACAATGAAGTTCTGGTTAAACCTAATTCTTTTGCTGCATGGCTTACGTTACCTTTGTTTTTTGCGAGAACCTTGTTGATTATGTTTTTTTCAACTTCATCTAGATTATATGATTTAAGCTCTACTTCATTCGATTTAGTTTTCGATAATAAAATGAAATCCTCGTTTTCGAGTTTCGACGAATCGGTCATAATAACTGCACGTTCTATGGCATGTTGCAATTCTCTGATGTTTCCGGGCCATGCGTATTGTTCAAGCTTTTTTAAGGCGGAAGAGCTAATTCCTTTTACATTCTTTTTGTATTTTTTTGCCTGGATTTTCAAAAAATGATCTGCTAATAAGGCAATGTCTTCAACCCTTTCCCGCAAAGGAGGTAATTGAATTTCTACGGTATTAATTCTATATAGTAAATCTTGCCGAAATTCATCTTTTACGGCTAACTCATGTATAGAAGAATTTGTAGCACAAATCAATCTGATATCGAAAGAACGAGATTTGTTTGAACCAACTCTTATTACTTCTCTGCGTTCTATCACTGTCAAAAGTTTTGCTTGCAATGGCAAAGAAAGATTTCCAATCTCATCAAGAAAAAGCGTTCCTCCACTTGATATTTCAAATCTGCCGGGCTTTTCTTTTTTCGCATCTGTGAATGCACCTTTTTCATGTCCAAAAAGTTCGCTTTCAAATAAAGTTTCAGCAATTGAACCCAAATCAACGCTGACAAAAACATCATCTGTACGACGAGAATTTCTGTGAAGTGCTCTTGCAACAACTTCTTTTCCGGTGCCATTTTCTCCCAAGATTAAAACACTTGCATCAGTCTCGGCAACTTTTTTAATAGTTGCATATACTTGCATCATTGCAGGCGATTTTCCAATGAAATCTTTGAAAGGCTGATCAATTGCATCTATCAGACCTTTTTGTTTGCTTCTTAGATTTTGGTTTTCGATTTTCGATTTTCGAAGTTTTATTGCCGAAGAAATTGTTGCAATAAATTTCTCGTTTTGCCATGGTTTTATAACAAAATCAACTGCTCCTTCTTTAATTGCTCTAACAGCTTTTTCGGTGTCTCCATATGCTGTTATAAAAAGCACAACAGCTTCCGGGTCAATTTCAATGATTTTTTTCAACCAATCAAAACCTTCCTGCCCACTAATGGCATCTTTTGTGAAATTCATATCCAACAAAATCACATCATAACTGAAATTTTTCATTAATTCAGGTATCTGTTTCGGGTTGGTTTCGGTATGGATAAGTTCGACATGCTTTTTCAGCAATAACTTTACAGAAAATAAAATATCTATATTGTCATCAACAATTAAGACTTTTCCAAATTTCATGGTAGTATGTTATAGTAAATAATTATTTTCAAATATTTTTATACACTTAAACAAAATAAAATAAACTCATTATTGAGTTCAATATTATTAATTAAATTAAAATCTATGAAAATTACAAATTTTAAGCCAGAAATTAGCAAAAAATATTTATTTAAGTTATTTTGAAAAATTAGACATATCCTTTGGTGAAAATTCGATATACGATAGGAGCCCTCTAAAAATGCAAATTTCTTCGTTGTTTCGCAATTTTAAAATCCTCATTTATAATAGTAAACTCCGGTTTTCAAATTTCTTACGCCTTGAAATTTACTATTTTTAGAAGTCCCCGATAGGTATTAGCATAGATTTACAAATATTTCATAAAAGCAGGATAAATTTTTCTTTTAAATAAAAGTCCAAGCCCATCTTGCCAATCCTAAGCATATAAGGATAATTCCTTCTTTTCGGCTAATTCGCCAGCCAATTCGCATAAAAATAAGGACAATAAAAACCATTCCTGATAGCATCAAAAGATTTGGTCGTGCTGCTGCTTCTACCGGAAGTGGACGAATAATAGCCGCAAGTCCTAAAACTCCAAAAAGGTTGAATATATCGCTACCAATCAAGTTTCCTATTGACATTCCGTGATGCCCACGTAATGCAGCAACAATTGAGGTTGCAAGTTCGGGGGCTGATGTTCCGGCAGCAATAATTGTGGCTGCAACTACCCAATTAGAAACTCCCATAACTTCTGCAATATCTATAGACGATTCGACAAGAAAATGCGAACCGCCAAGGACCATAAGAAAACCTAATAGTAAGAGAAGAGTATCGAACCAACGAAGTTTTTCAGTTTCTGCAGGTGCTTCAAGCATTTCTTTCCTGAAGTATAAATATCCTAAATAAACAATCAGTAACGAAAAAAGAATAATTCCTTCGATTTGACTCAATCTTAAGTCCCATAAAAAGAATGTCAGCAAAAGAGTTCCGAAAAATAAAAATCCTCCGTCTCTACCAATAACCTTTTTATTTGTCATTAAGCTATGTACAACGGCTGTTCCCCCGAGAATAAATCCAAGGTTAAAAATATTTGAACCTACAATATTCCCTACTGAAATATCGCCAATTCCTTTCATAGCTGCTAGTATGGTAACACCAAATTCGGGAGCAGATGTTCCCATTGCAACAACTGTTAATCCAATTACCAATTCCGATATTTCAAATCGGCGAGCAATTTTGGCTGCCGAATCAACCAACCATATTGCTCCTTTCGAAATTGCAAAAATTGAAAATATTATTATTACTATATCTTTAAAAACTTCCATTTACAAGCCATACAATATAAAACACATAAAAGCCTACAAAAATAGCTCCCTCCCACTTTTTTATTATCCCACTTTTTGCTGTAGAATAGTAAATTACAAAGTAAACTATTTCCATAAACCTAGAGGAGATTTTTTTTCCAAAAGGAATCAAAAAAAACAACAATAAAAACGAAGCTCCCAGCATCCAATACAAATTTAAGTATAAGCTATCATTGATTATTTGTATGTTTTTAATAACACTGGTAATACCGAGAATCCCAAAAACATTGAAGATATTTGAGCCAATAATATTACCGATTGAAATGTCTGTTTCTTTTTTAAGGGCTGCAATTATTGAAGTTGCCAATTCGGGAACGCTAGTACCAAAAGCTACTAAAGAAACAGATATTACTAAATCGGAAATTCCTAAACCTACTGCAATTCCTGTTGCACCTTTAATCAACCATTCGGCACCAAAAACCAAACCTACCGATGATATTAATATAAAAACAATTGATAATCCTAATGAATATTCGGGTTTCTTAGATTCATTGTTTTTTTTAGTCTCTCGACGAGAAATATGAAGAGACATTAAGATATATAAAAGGAGTAATATTACAAAAAGTAAACCTTCCCAAAAAACCAATTTCGAATCTAAAAGAAAAGCGATAAGTAAAAGATTTGCCAAAAGCATTATATTCCAATCAATTTTGATTGTCGATTTTTTTACCGGAATAGGGATAATTAAAGATGTCAGACCTAAAACCAAAGCAATATTTGCAATATTTGAACCTATTACATTTCCAACCGAAATTTCTGGATGACTATTTATTGCAGCGCCTACACTTACCACAAGTTCGGGCATGGATGTTCCGAAAGATACAACTACAATTCCAATTACTAATGTTGACAATTTTAGATTTCTTGATAATTCCACTGCTCCTTTAACAAGGAAGTTGCCGCTGAAAGAAAGTGTCAATATGCCTACAAATAGTAAAATGTAATCCATAATGCAGATATAAGGTTTTATCTATTGGTTTTATAAATTACTATTTTTCTTAATTGTTTTTGATATTTCTTTAATGTCATCAACTACTTTTGATTCATTTTCAAATTCACGCTTGATATCGTTTGTTGCCTTGCGGAATTCTTTCATTCCTTTCCCAAAACCTTTGGCAATTTCAGGCAATTTTTTCGATCCAAACAACAACAGTATTACAATTAGAATGACAAAAATTTCGCCGCCGCTGATAAATACCACAAAGTTCATATATACAATTTTTTCGCAAATATATTGAAAAGTTGACATATTCAATAATTTGCATATGATTTATAAGGAATAATAATTTTCAGTTCAACATATATTATTTTTATATAGCCCTTTTTATGCAAGTTCTAAATCATCTATCCGAGAGATGCAATTTAATTTCACAAACTATCTGAAACAAATGAAATTCAGCATTTTAGTTGAGAATAAGGCATTAAATTTATTATTAAAAATTTCAAAATAAAATATTAAAAATTTGGCAACAGATAATTTCAATTTAGAATATATGGTATTGAATAAAAAAACTAATTTTGGAGTTTTAAAATATTTTTATTGATACTTGATTTTTTGTGCATTTAACAACAAAATATAATAAAATGAGAGCAGATGAAATAAAAATGAATCCTAACAAACTTGTTAAACATTTACAAAAAGCAGCAAGTCAATTCACAAAAGATGATATAATTCAATTTATTGTGGATAATAATATCGAAATGTTAAATTTCAGATATATTGCTGGAGATGGAAAGCTTAAAACTTTAAATTTTGTAATCACCAGTTTGGAACATTTAGATACAATTTTGACAGAGGGCGAAAGAGTTGATGGCTCAAGCTTGTTTTCATATATTGGCACAGGTTCTAGCGATCTATATGTTGTTCCAAAATATAGAACTGCATTTGTAAATCCGTTTGCCGAGGTGCCCACATTAGATATTTTATGCTCGTTTTATACTAATACAGGCGAACCACTGAAAAGCGCACCAGAGTATATTCTGAAAAAAGCACACCAGGTATTTAAAAATGCCACAGGATTCAAATTCAAAGCTCTGGGAGAATTGGAATATTACGTGATGAGCGAAAAATATGATCGTTATCCGGCAATCGATCAAAGAGGCTATCATTCTGCACCGCCCTTTACTAATTGGGAAGATTTGCGTATCGAAGCATTAAAAATAATTTCAGAATCGGGTGGAAAAATAAAATACGCACATTCCGAAGTTGGAAATTTTACTACAAATGAAGAATCGTTTGAGCAACACGAAATTGAATTTCTACCACAGGACGTAGAAGATTCAGCAGACCAGTTGGTTATTGCTAAATGGATACTTCGAATGCTTGGCGACAAGTATAAAGCAAGAATTAGTTTTGCTCCAAAAATTACTGTAGGAAAAGCAGGAAGTGGCTTACATATCCATATGCTGATAGAAAAAGATGGCAAAAATTTGATGCTTGAAAATAACAAATTGAGCGATATTTCGAAGAAAGTAATTGCAGGATTATTAGACCTTGCTGCACCATTAACAGCTTTTGGAAACACTATTCCTACCTCATATCTGCGTTTGGTTCCTCATCAGGAAGCACCTACAAATATCTGTTGGGGTGATAGAAATCGTTCGGTTCTGGTAAGAGTTCCATTAGGTTGGATAGGCGTAACAAACATGATTTTCGATGCTAATCCTCAAGACAAATCGCCTGCTTTGAGAGCAAGTTCGAAACAAACTGTTGAATTTAGGGCTCCGGATGGTTCAGCAGATATTCACTACTTACTTTCAGGCTTGGTAATAGCCGCACAACATGGTCTGGAAATGAAAGATTCATTGAAAAAAGCAGAAGACCTATATGTTGATGTGAATATTTTTAATGAAGAAAATGCCAAAAAATTAGCATCTCTTGATACTCTACCTACATCTTGTTGGGAATCTGCTTTAGCTCTTGACAAATACCGACAGTATTTCGAAAAAAACTCTGTTTTCTCTAAAGGTTCAATCGATAATATTATTGAAATGCTAAAATCGTATGACGACAAAAACCTAAGTGAAACACTTTTTGGAAATGCCGACGAGATTAGGCAATTGGTTGATAAATATTTACATTGTAAATAAAATATTAATATTCAATTTTTCTTTCACATAGAAATAATTTGAGTAATTTTGCACATATGTTCATAATTAATAATTTTTAAATAATAATAAATGGATACTAAAAATTCAGGATTTAACACAAAACTAATCCACAGTGGCGATTTCAAAGACGAATTTGGTAGTGCAGTTGTACCAATTTATCAAACATCAACTTTTGCTTTTAAGAATGCACAGCACGGTGCCAACTGCTTTTCAGGAAAGGAAAAAGGATATATCTATAC
Organism: Bacteroidota bacterium; assembly: GCA_018692315.1. Lineage (NCBI taxonomy): Bacteria > Pseudomonadati > Bacteroidota > Bacteroidota bacterium. The sequence continues at coordinate 21,893 of JABHKC010000004.1, forward strand.
AAGAATAGGTAATCCTACAATTGATGCTTTAGAAAATAAACTGGCAGAACTCGAAAATGGATATCGAGGAATTGTTCTCGCCTCGGGCATGGCAGCGGTTACAACAGTTTATATGGCATTTCTTCATCAGGGAGCTCACATGGTTAGTACAGGTGCAGTTTACGGACCAAGCCGTGGAGTTATAAAAAGTCATTTCGAGAAATTTGGAGTTGAAGCAAGTTTTATTGATACATCCAATCTCGAATTAATTGAAAAATCAATTAAAGAAAATACCAAACTTATATATTTAGAAACACCTGCAAATCCAACAATACAATTGACCGACATAGAGGAAGCATGTAAAATAGCTCATAAACATGGAATTACGGTTGTTGTTGACAATACATTTTCGAGCCCATATTTGCAAAAACCGCTTGATTTGGGGGCAGATGTTTCTTTACATTCTTTAACAAAATTTATTAATGGTCATGCAGATATTGTAGGTGGAGCATTAATTGCAAAAGATGAGGCTATATATAACCAAATGCGAAAAACAATGGTTTATATGGGCGGAAATATGGATCCTCATCAGGCATATTTAGTGAATAGAGGAGTTAAAACCTTATCATTGCGAATAGACAAAGCTCAGGAAAGCGCAATGAAAATAGCAGAGTATCTTCAAAAACATCCAAAAATTGAATGGATAAAATATCCAGGCTTAGAGTCGTTTGAGCAACATGAATTAGCTAAAAAACAAATGACTGGCTTTGGCAGCATGATAAGTTTTGGAGTAAAAGGAGGATATCAGGCAGGCGTTGTTCTTATGGATAATGTACATTTGGCAAAACTGGCTGTTTCTCTTGGAGGTGTTGAAACTTTAATTCAACATCCTGCGTCGATGACTCACGCAGCAGTATCTGCTGAAGATAAGCTCGAATCCGGAATTACTGATAGTTTAGTTCGTTATTCTGTGGGAATAGAGGATGTAAAAGATATTATTTCCGATTTGGAGCAGGCTTTGGAGAAAATATAATCTAAAGACGAAAATGTAAGTTTCGGCATCAAATTTTTACATACCGAAACTTGCATATTAATTACTCAAGTTTCGGAAGTAATTTCACTATTTTTCTTAGCGTCTGATAATCAATAAAAAAGTTTAAAAAAAAAGTAGCATATTAAAATTCAAAGAACTATCTTTGAGGGAGTTACTAATTCCAAAAGATAGGAAATATGCTACACATCAAAGATAGTCAAAAATTATTTGAGTTTACAAGTTATTTTAACAATTCTACACAGGCAATCTCAAACCTGATTAACATTTTTTCTGTATTCTCCTCCAAATCTATTACAAGAGATATTTTTGGTTTTAAAACAAAAGGATATTCTTATACAAATCTGTTGCAAATGCTTATTTTGATGCCTTTTCTCGGAGCAAAAAATATCCATAAGGTTTTCAGTTCTCATTATCAGGTATTTTATAAAGGAAAGAAGGACTGTCTGTACGACACATTACGTGATTCAAATATTAATTGGAGACGATTGTTAGTGAATTTTGCGAAACGTTTTATCAAAAAGGTAAATGAAAACAGCATATCAGAATGCCTCACATATTTTATTGTAGATGATTCTGACATGGAAAAAAGCACACCGTTTTTTGAATGTCTAAGTAGAGTTTTTAACCATGTAAGCCACACGCATGTATTTGCATACAAAGTGCTTACACTTGGCTATAGTGATGGTAAAAGTTTTATACCACTTGATTTTTCTCTGCACAACGAAAAAGGCAAAAAGAAAAACTATGGTTTAACAAGCAAACAGCGAAAAGAACAATACAAGAAAGACCGAAATCCGGCAAGTCATGGAGCAAAGCGAAAAAGAGAGATGCGTACAAAAAAGGGTAAGAGTCTGATTAAGATGATAAAACGTTCAGTAAACCATGGTATTATAGCTAAATATCTTTTAACCGATTCATGGTTTATATGTGAGAATATGATAAGTGAGATTAGAAATATAAAGAACGGAGCAATACATATTCTTTCAATGTGCAAGATGGATAAACGAAAATATTCATATGCAGATGGAGAATTCAATGCAAAAGACCTGTTGAAGCGAAAAAAGCAAAATAGAAAAAATATCATACGTTCGAAAAAACATAAAGTGTATTATATTGAACTTCAAGTAGAATACAAGGGATTTAAACTTAAACTATTTTTCACAAGGCTTACAAAACGGTCAAAATGGAGACTACTGGTTACAACAAATACGGCACTAACATTTACGCAAGCTTATGAAATGTATGTTAACAGGTGGGCTATTGAAGTGTTTTTCAAAGAATGCAAACAGCTTTTAGGGCTGGGCAAAAATCAGAGTAGAGACTTTGATACACAAATTGCTGCAACCACAATATGCTTTATCCAATACACAATACTTGCTCTTTACAAAAGAATTGAAAAATACGAGACTATTGGAGGTATCTTTGAAACTTGCAAAGACTCAATTACTGAACAGATATTTGCAGACCGGATAAAAGCTTTAATATTGGAGCTTATAGAAATATTGGTTCACATATTAGACCTATCAATAGAATTAGAAAAAATAATTTCAACAATTATCGAAAAAATGAAATTGACAACAAAATCAGGCTCATTTTTTCTACCCATAACAACATAGGTGGAACAAAACTAGTAGTATAGATGAAAAATGGAATTCGCAACTCTCTTATTGTTAAATGTATCAAAAATTACTAGAGCTGATTGTCAGAATGTTACAAGTGCTCAGAAAGTTGAGTTAATTAAAGTTTGAATTTTGATTAGAGGCAATTTTTATAATAAAATTCTCAATTTTTCAGATATTTGTGAAACCACTTCTTTATTTCCATATTAACTTCTTTTTTATACTCTGGTAATTTATTGGTACCACCTTCGTACATAATCAGTTTGTGCGGAATTTTATTTTTCAAAAACTCGCCAGAAAGATTCAAAACCGTTTGTGGTGCTGCCAAACTATCGGCAGTTCCATGCAATAGTAAAATGGATGTAGTTTTACAAATATTTTCACAAAAGTAAACAGCAGACCGTTGTTTCATTGCTTCTTCTGAAATTGAAATAAAATCGGGGATAATTTCCGGATAAACGGTTTCTACACTATCATTTCCAGCCATTGCATTATACAACAAATCTGACAATCCACCACCTACGAATGCAGCTTTTATCTTATCTGTTTTGCTTAATGCTAAATAAGTCATCATTCCGCCTCTATGCCAACCGTACATTCCAATTTTTGTAGTGTCAGCTTCATTAACTTGTTTTAATACATCAATCAATGTAAGGACATCATTAATATCATTTCCTCCAAATTCATCAATACCTTCATCACTACCAGATCCTCTATATTGACTTGCAATTACAAGGTATCCCCAACTTGCAATGGTTGCTAATTCTTTCATGGCAAATTCGTCTGTAATCATACCAAATTTACCAAAACCATCTCTATTGTAAATTATACACGGTAACTTGCCAGAATTTGTTGGAAATACAAGATAGCCGCTAATTAAATTTGTATCTGAAAAATATAATAATCTTTCAATTCTAATGTTGTCGATATACTCAAAATCAGGGTTTAAAATTGGGCCATTAGGTCCGTCGATAGTGAGAAGTTTCAATAAAGAAGTATCAGCATTTACATTTAAAATATCTCTGTATGCTAATTTGTTTTTTTGACTAAAACTATTATTCATAAAAAACATGAAAACAAGTAAGATAATTCCTTTTAAAACATTATTTTTCTGCATTTCAATCATATTCATAAATTACTATATGGTATTTTTGTATTTGAAATTTTGAGAAATAAATTTTTCAACATACAAATCATAATAAAGGCAAATATTGACTCATTGCTATTTTCTTAATTGTCTAATAATTGCACACTTTACACAAAAGGAAAGTGAAAAACTACCATTTCAGCTTCACTTTTTCAATTGCTATAAAGCTTTTGCTTTTTCTAATAACAGTTCCAATTTTTCTTGAAGTGTGTCATACGAAAAATGCTTTTTCCCAAGCATAAAATTATATTCTGTAATTTCTTTATTCAATTTTTCGTTGTAAATTATCTCTTTCATATCTGCCACAGCTTTGTCGGTAAGATTATTGTCTTCCAACATTACAGTTTTGAAACCTTTGCTTCCAATATCGGGCATATAAACAGGCTTGTAATTATTTACAAAAATGGCGGTTTTCGATAAAATTGCCTCAACAAAAGCATTTCCAAATCCTTCGTATGTACTGAAATATGTACATGCACGTGAATGAGCATAAGCATCAGATAATGAATAGGTTCTTGTATTTCCGCTCGACAAACCATAATTATTCACAATATGCGATGCAAAAATTACCTGACGAGGAATTTTCAATTGATGAATAAGGTCGATTAGTTCATTGTAATAAATAGCACCTTCATCGTCGGCTTGGCTACCTGTTATCACAAGTTTGATATTTTTATCGTCAAGAAGTGAAATTAGTTTTATAGCCACCTCAATTCCTTTTCGGCGAACAATTCTTGTGATTTGCGACAGAATCATATCGTTTTCAGAAAGTCCCAAATCTCTTTTCAAAAACTGATTGTTATGACTTAATTGTCCGAATGGAATATCAAAATTCATTACATTTGGTACAACTACTGAATCTCTGTTAAATCTTTCTTTCAATGTTTTCTGACCATGAAGATTAATTACCGCATGAAAAACATTAGGTAGTCGTAAAGGGAAATCGCATGCAACAATTTCATTGATTGCATTGTGAGGTGAAACATATCTTCCGCCCCTTTCCCATGCAAAATCGTGGTCGTGAGTGATAGTTGGTATTCCAAGCTTAATAACAGCTTTTTTTATTCCCAGCCCCATTTCGAGATGTGCAGGCAATGCTGATGCATTTTCCGAGAGAATGATATCTATTTTGTTTTCGTTTGCCCACTCTACAATTTTATTTCCAATATTATCAGAATAAAATTCAATATGCTCAAGAAGTTCTTCAATATTTACTTCCGGATGATGAAATGCTTTTTTTTGCCCCCAATAGCTTTCAGGAGAAAAAAACGACATTTCTACCATAAGTGTTTCATTTTTTGCGTCTAATTTTCTTTCTTGAAATTGTCCGGAAAGAATGTAGGTTTCGTGCCCCATTCGATTAAAAATTTCTATCCATTTTTCCGTTTCCAGTGCAACTCCGTCAACTCCACCAATTCTACCTATTATTATTCCTATTCTCATAATCAATATATTAATAAACATTCTCAGATTTCAAAATCATGGAAACAATTATACGAAAAAATTCTACGGTATGAAATATTAGCTAATAATTTTTGATTAATTTTAGTTTTCAATTTCTAAGCAGCCAAAATTAATGTACGTGAATATTTTTTGCCACAAAATATTTATTCAATTTTCAAGAATTACTCAATTTCTTTCAAAAGTTCTTCAACTGCTTTTAGAATTTGTTGGTCGATACCTTTTGTGATTTTTTCAAATTCATTTTTTACAACAAAATCGGGGACAAATTGTTTATTCTCAAGGATTTCACCATCGATATTTGTAACTGCCATGTTTGGAATTCCGAAAACTATCCCGTTTTGCAATCGTTCCCACCAAACAAAAGAACAAGTTCCAGGGACAGGCATACCAACTGTTTTGCCAATGCCAAGGTCACTATATGCAACAGGAACACAATGAGCATCGGAATAATTTGCTTCTGCCACAAGCATTAATGATGGTTTAGTCCAGCGTTTCCTCGACTCGAATCCAAGATTTTTTCCAGGATATTTAAATTCCATATATTTTTCGCCACTGAGAAAAGTTGTTAAATCGTCAACCAAATCACCGCCAGTATTAAATCGTGTATCAACTATTAATGCTTTTTTGTCGATTTCTTCGCCTAAAACATCTTCAATAAATTCACGAAAACTTTGATCGGACATTGATTTTACGTGCATATATCCAATTTTTCCATCTGATAATTTATGAACAATATCTCTGTTTCGTTTTATCCATCGCTTATATTCAAGCATATCTTCCTGAGCAAGCGAAATGGGTTTTATTTTTTCCGTCCAACGTGATTTTTCATTTGCATCAAACAATGAAAGAATCATAGTTTTCCCAGCTTTTCTATTCAAAAGTGTAAAATAATTAATATCCTTAGAAATTTCTACACCATCAATTTTTTCAATTATGGTACCTTCTTTAATTTTTGAGTTATTCTTCACCAAAGGGCTCCCTTCCATAATTTGTTCAATTTGAAATCCTTGGCCTTCATAATTTTGATTGTAAAAAACGCCAAACGAAGCAGTTTTGTCAGCTTTAGAATTTGCGGTTCTATATCTGGCACCTGTGTGAGAAACATTCAATTCGCCAAGCAATTCGGATAAAATGTCCTTGAAGTCGTAATTATTTGTAAGGTTTGGAATAAATTGCCTGTAATTTTCCGAATAATTTTCCCATTCAATTCCTTCCATGTCTGGAAAAAGAAATTTCTTTTCCACTTGACGGCTTATGTGATCGAACAAATAAAGGCGTTCGGCACTTTCATCCAAAAGCATCTCACCATTAATTTGTACTGGTTTTTTCTTGCCGTTTGATAAATCAACTTTGCTGATTTTGCCATTGCTCAAAACAAGAAGATGTTTCTCATCCTTATCTAAAAATATTTTGCCCGGACCACCTTTAAATTTTGTTAGCAATTTCGTTTCTTTGGTTCTAAGATCGGTTTGCCACAGGTCGTAAGCCTTTTCTATTTTAGCAAAATAAAGCAATTTGCCAGCTTTTTTAGTAACGACAGCATCAGAAATATTTGCCGAGAAAATTGTCAGCTTTTTCTTTCTTTCGGTTAAACCTGAAAAGTCGATTTTCACTGGAGTAAGTTCCTTTTCTTTATCTTTTTTCTTCTTTTCTTTTTCGTCCTTTTTATCTTTGCTATCATCCTTTTTCTTGTCTTTATCGTCAATCAATCCAAACTCTTCTTTGCTAAGATTAAATTTATCGAAGGACTTTTTGTTTAGGAACATCCCAAAAATATCTACTTCGGCAAAACCACTATTTGCTACACTTTTTAAACCTTGTTTGTTCGACATCCAAAAAAGCATCTCTCCGTCTTGTGTCCAATTTGGTGAGAAATCATCAAACCCGCTTTTCGATAAATTTAGAATTGGTTCTTTTCCTGTTGAACTAATCAATCCTATTTCCGGTGTCCAAAAACCTGTTGGGAAAAATTCAATTAAAAACCATTTTCCATCAGGACTCCACTCAAAATGCTGATCGCCATCGGCATACGAAAAATTATTTGCACCATCGTGAATTACTCTGATTTTCTTTGATTTAATTTCAATTACTTTCAACACAGTTCGTTCTTCGAGAAATGCAACTTCTTTTCCATCAGGAGAAAATATCGGTTGAAAAGTCTCCGAATTTGTTACAAGTAATGGTTCTTCTGAGAGTTCGCTGGCAGTAACAAAATATTTTTCGTTTTCGAGAACCAAGGCTGCTGTGTATAAATTCCATGAATTGTTTCTTTCGCCGGCATAAACTATAGAACGCCCATCAGGGCTTACATCAAGGCTTCTCTCCTTTTCAGGCGTTTTTGTAATTTGCTTTGTTAAAGTTCCATCAACCGTAGTAACAAATACTTCTCCACGATATATGAAAAATATTTCTTTGCCATTGGGTGAAGGCATTATTTCGCTGGCTCCACTCTTTACAAATAGAAGTTTTTCCTGCAAACTTTTGTCTGAAAATATTTTAATATCAATTTTGTTAGGAGCTCCATTTTCTATTTGTGTATAAACATCGCCATTATAACTAAAACACATTGTTCCATTGTCTGAAACACTCATATTTCTGATAGGATAAGTCGAAAATTTAGTGATTTGTTTGCTTTCGTTTGGTTTTGAAAGGGACGATTTGAATACATTAAAACTCCCTGACTGTTCTGATAAAAAATAAAAATTATCATCTCCAATTTGAATTGCATTTCTATCTTCGCCAACAAAATTTGTCAATTTTTTAAAAGTTCCATCATTTTTTCGAATCCAAATATCGCGAGTAATGGATGTTGTGTGATGCTTTCTGAATTTGTCTTCAAAGCCTTTTAGTTCGTCGAATAATAATTCGCCATTTCTTGTAAATTTAGCATCAATGGCCGGGATGTCAAATATTTTTCTTGGATTTCCTCCATCTATTTCAACTTCATACAATTCCGGTAGTCGATGATGCAATAAAGAGCTTGAATTATCTATACGATTTGAGCTAAAAATTATGCCCGAATTATCATTATTAAAATCGCAAGGAAAATCATCACCAGAATAATATGTAAGTCTATTAGGAACTCCTCCATTTTTTGAAATTACAAATACATCGAAATTGCCATGCCGGTTTGACGCAAACACAATTTTTTCATTGTCGTTCGACCAAATCGGTTTATAGTCATATGCAACATTTGAGGTAAGTTGCTGTGCCTGACCACCCTCAACCGAAACTTTAAACAAATCGCCATTGTTAGAAAAAACTATTGTTTTTCCATCAGGCGAGATTGAAGGATAACTATACCACTTTACCAATGAATTGGCGGTATTTACCTGTGCCACGGAAATTTTAAATACAAATAATAAAACTACGAGTAAGAATCTTACTAATTTCATTCTGTTAGTTTTTGATGGATATAAATTACAAAACCAATATGGATTATTGATTACGAAAATCTTCTTATTAAGTTCTATAACTTTCATTCAATAAATTTATAGTGCCAAAATTATATAAAAAACTGAAAAATCTACTAATATATAAGGTAGTTATTTTCTCAAAATAATTCTGAGTTTTATAAGATCTATAAATTTTTTCTATAAATGAAAATCATATTTTTGCAGCCGATGTATGCAATTATTGATATAGAAACAACAGGCGGGAGTTTTAGGCAAGAAAAGATAACAGAAATTGCCATTTATGTTCACGATGGTGAAAAAGTAATTAACGAATTTTCTAGTCTTTTGAATCCCGAAAGGTATATCCCTCAATATATTACAAAAATTACTGGTATAACTAACGAAATGGTTGCAGATGCACCAAAGTTTTTCGAAATTGCAAAAACTGTTTTTGAGCTTACAGAAAACTGCATATTTGTTGCTCATAATGTTAGTTTCGATTATAATTTTGTAAAGAAAGAATTTAAAGAACTTGGTTTCGATTATCACAGAGACCAGTTGTGCACAGTGAAACTTAGCAGAAAATTGCTTCCCGGAAAACCATCCTACAGTCTTGGAAATTTGTGTAAGTCATTAAGAATATCTAATAATGCCAGGCATAGAGCAGCAGGCGATGCATTAGCTACTGTAAGCTTGTTTGAGATTTTATTATCGGCAGATAAAAATGCAAATAACTCAATTCCTGTCCAGATAAATGATTCTGTAAAAAAGAAAATTCTAAGTTCAGAAAAAGAGCTAATAAAAAATTTACCTAACGAAACAGGAATTTACTATTTCTACAATTATAAAAACGAGATTATTTATGTTGGCAAAAGCAAAGATATTTACAAACGCGTGTTGAGCCATTTCCAGAACAATAGTTCGAGGCGAGCCATTGAGATGAAAGAAAATACTTCTTCCATTGATTGTGAAGTTACAGGAAACGAATTGATTGCTCTTTTAAAAGAGTCTTCCGAAATTAAAAAGCATAAACCTTTGTATAACAGAGCTCAGCGCCGAACTTTTCACAATTATGGGATTTATAATTTTGTAGATGGAAACGACTATATACAACTCAAAATTGACAAAAACAAAAGCGATGACGTGCCAATCACAAGTTTCTCGTCTCAGGTGAAAGCCACTAAATTCCTTTCGGAAGCAGTTGAAAAACATATTCTTTGTCAGAAATTGTCGGGTTTATATCAAAGCAAAGAATCGTGTTTTCAATACGGCATAAATAAATGCTTGGGAGCTTGCATAGGCAAGGAGCAGCCTGCAAGCTATAATGTTAGAGCAGAGGCTTTTATAAAATCCTTCGATTACGATCACCATAGTTTTTTCATAATCGACAAAGGCAGGCATGCTGAAGAAAAAGCCTTAGTCAAAATAGAAAAGGGAAAATATATTGGTTTTGGATACACCGACATAAACCTTTTTAGCCAAAATATTGAGTACCTGAGCGATTGCATAAAACCATATGAAGACAATCGCGATATTAAACTTATTATTAATTCTTATTTGAAAAAGGGAAAAGCTGAGAGGATTTTGCGGTTTTGAAAATAATAATAATAGTCAGTGAAGTAAAATGTTTACAAGCCCCGCATCCATTCCTCACGCAAATCTGAATTTTCCGGATTTATCAGCACTTTGTTTATATCTGAAAGTAATTTGGCTTTGTCTCTGTTTAATATACCTTTTAAAATCAGATAGTTTGAGGCATGGTCGCTGCGAAAAACAGTATTTTTCAGATTTAGATTTTCTATAAATATTTGCATTTCTTCAATCAATTCAAATTTAGAAAGCTGAACAAATTTATCCTGAAATTTTTTGATATAATGCTCAACTCCAAACGGGTAGCTTAAAACTAAAGTTGAAAGAAATTCGGGTTCGATCTGATTTACAATTTTTGCAGAATTTATAGCGTGATTTTCTGAGTGCTTTTTTCCGCCTAAACCATTCAAAATCATAACAGAAAGTTTTATTCCGGCTTTTCGGGCTTTTATAAGTCCATCAATTGTAGAATTATAAGTTTCGCCTTTATTTATGATTTTCAGCAAATTATCATCACCGGTTTCTATTCCTACATAGAGCAATTTTAATCCGGCATTTTTCAATTCAATGAGTTCATCCAGCGATTTCGAGTTAATATCTTTTGGGAGAGCATAGGCTGAAACTCTTGCTATTTTTGAGAAATTGTTATTTAAAGAATCTAAAATCGTCATTAATTTTTTTGCTGACAGAACCATAGCATTTCCATCGGCAAGAAATATTTTTCGATAATTTGGGGAATACTTAGATATATTTTCAATTTCTTGAAGTACATCTTCAGCTTGTCTAACTTGAAACTTTTTTGAAGAATACATCTCGCAAAAAGAGCATCTGTTCCACGAACAACCAAGCGTAAGCTGCAAAATCAATGAATAAGCCTCGCTGGGTGGACGAAATAATGGTTCTGAATAATTAATGTTCATTTGATTTCAAATTACCTTTTATATTTTTGAGTTTTAATAACTTACAATAATGATTCTACAAATTCATTTTAGTAGATTGCATCATATATAATTTCCTGAATTCGGGTTCGAACATTAGTTTTAATTAGCTTAGAATTATTAGCATCGGGATAAACTCTGTTTGAAAGAAAAACATAAACGATCTGCTTTTCCGGATCTGCCCATGCAATTGTTCCGGTAAATCCGGAATGTCCGAAACTTGTGCCAGATATTCCCTGAAAAGTAGGTCCATCCTTAGAATAATCCATTTCGGGTTTATCGAAGCCTAAGCCACGTCTGTTGCCTTCATCACAAAACATACATTTTGTAAAAAGTTCTATTGTCTCTTTTTCAAAATACATTTTTCCACCATAAGTACCATCACTCAAATACATTTGCATAAGCTTTGCAATATCGTTAGCATTTGAGAAAAGCCCGGCATGTCCACAAATTCCTCCCAACATTGCAGCTCCCGGATCATGAACAAATCCTCTTACAATTTGTTTGCGAAATTCTTTATCATTTTCGGTAGGAGCGATTCTACTTTCATTAAATTTTTTAAGTGGATTATAGGTTAAAGTTCTTGTTCCTAAAGTTTTATAAAACTCTAAATCAACAAATTCGTTCAATTTTTGTTCTGTTATGTTTTCAATTATCTTGTAAAAAAGATAAAATCCAAGGTCGCTATATTTGTATTCTTCTTTTTTCCAAAGCTCAGATTCTGCTATCTTTAGAAAAATTGAATCCTTATAATTTTCAGTAATATACAAATTTTCAGCAACCTGAATAGAGTATTTTTTCGTCTTTTTGTTTGAATAAATCTGTGAATTCAGAGTACTATTATCAATAGTTTCCTCATAAAAAGGAATCCAGGGAGTTAATTGGGCATGATGTGTAAGTATATCAACAATAGACATATCCTTTTTATTAGTTGTATCAAGGAATGGCAAATATTCAGAAATTTTTGCATTAATATCAAATTTCGCTTGCTCGTAAAGCTTCATCAAACTTGGCAGAGTTGCAGCAATTTTTGTAATTGACGCTAAATCATATATATCGGAATTTTCGACTAAATGGTTCTTTTCATAGGTAAAATGCCCAAACGATTTATTATAAACTACTGTCCCATTACGACTTACTAAAATCTGACATCCCGGCATAGCTTTATTTTCGATAGCCTCGAAAACTACAGAGTCAATTTGCGATAGTTTCCTGGAATCCAGATTTTCTTCTTCCGGGATCGAGTATCGGTTCCTGATTTTGTCATAATTCATAATCCCAACACCTTCAGTAAACTCCGAATTCGCAGAAACAGGCAATCTTCCAATAGCCGGAATCCCACCAAATATTAATTGAGCAGAAAAATCCTGGCTCAATTTTGAATTATTGTAAGAAACAATTATTGATTTCAAATTCCTGTGATTTGATAATAAATCTAAAGCATAAGGATTTGCAAACAAATCTAAAACAACACATTTTTCTACCGACAGTTTTTCAATAAAATCGATACTATTTTGAGAAATCCCAAATTTTTTTGCAGGTCGGCGATCCGAACTTAAAACACCAACTACTATCAAATTGTAGGAAGATAATTCATTTATCAGTTTATTAAATTCTCCTACAGGAGCATTTTTGTTTATATAAAAATCTTTTGTTTCGGCATACAAACTTAAAGTCTCCTGAAAATGTGAAGGTTTTCCAGAACCAATAGAAAGTGAGGCAATTTTCAAAGTATCAAGAGATTCTAAAGGTAATAAACTACTTTCGTTTTTTACAAGACTTATCGAAGCTTCGGTTAAATGCCTATTAATCAAGCTTGAAGAAGTTGAGTTTAAATCTTCAAATAAATTCTTCGTTTCGATTGGTTTATATTTATCAAGCTCAAACCAGCGTTTGGCAGCCAAAACTTTTTTACATCGCCTATCGATTTCGTCCATAGAAATCAAACCACTTTTTATAGCTCTTTTTATTTTTCGAATGGCTTTCGGAATATTTTCAGGATAAAGCAAAATATCATTTCCGGCAATAAGTGCCTGAACTTCAATCTCCCCAGGTTCAGAATAATTTGTGATACCTTTCATATTCAGGGCATCGGTAAAAATAAGACCATCAAATTTCATTTTCGATTTCAGCAAATTTTCTACAATTTTTACAGAAAGAGTCGAAGGAAGATTTTTTGTTGTATCGAGCGCCGGAATGTTCAAATGTGCCACCATTACTCCACCCAGTCCGGCTTTTATCAACTGTCTGAAAGGATATAGCTCGATATCACTAAGTCGTTCTTTTGAATGATTTATTGTTGGAAGCATTTCGTGTGAATCGGAATCGGTGTCGCCATGTCCGGGAAAATGTTTTGCAGTTGCAAGAATCCTATTATCCTGTAAACCTGCCATATATGCAAAACTTTTTCGAGAAACATTTTCTTTGTTTTCGCCAAACGAGCGGCTATTTATAACAGGATTTTTAGAGTTATTATTAATATCGACAACAGGAGCAAAATTGATATGAACACCAAGACGTTTTAATTGTTTTGCAATTTCTACACCCATTTCGTAAATCAATTTGTTGTCTTCTATTGCCCCAAGCATCATTTGTCGTGGAAAAGACACAGTGCTGTCGAGCCTCATTCCGAGCCCCCATTCAGCATCCATTGCAATCATAAGTGGAATTTCAGAAATAGACTGATAATAATTTGTCAAATCTGCCTGCCTAAGCGGACCGCCCTGAAAAAATATCAATCCTCCGATTTTATACTTTTTTATCATCCTTGCAATTTCTTTTTTGTGCTCCTCATCTTTGTTGGAATATGCTGCAACCATAAAGAGTTGGGCAATTTTTTCGTCGGGACGAAGTGAGTTAAAAACTGAATCGACCCATGCTGAGTGGTCAGACAAAAAAGGTGGTGCAATTTCTTTATGTTTAAGAATGATTCCGGTATTTTCTGCTTTGAAGCTATATGCTACAAAAACTATAGCTGTCAAAATCACTATTTTAAATTTGAAAAATCTATTCATTTACTTCGATTTCTAAAAAATTCAGCCTGCAAAATTATAATTTGAGCGGCATTAAAAAAATGAAACTATTTTTGTGTCTATTTTATTGAAAAATGAAAGGTGTTTTTTTTGCAATAAAAATGAAAAAAAATATCTCTATTAAATTCTTTAACAAATAATAAAGATGTATTTCCCAAATCTATTATTGATAGGTGGTGCAAGTAGGAATGTCGGAAAAACGACTTTTAGTTGTAATCTCATAAGACATTTCAGCGAAAAAAAATTAAACATCATCGCACTCAAAATCAAAACAGTTTATAAAAATGACAGTTTTTTTCATGGGAAAGATAATTTTCCTGATGGTTCTGATTATAACATTATTGAGGAAACAGACAAAAACAGTAGCGAGGACAGCTCAAAAATGCTAAAGAATGGAGCAAGGCAAGTTTTTAGAATTAGAACAAAGAATGATTTTATTGAAGCTGCTTTTTTAGAATTACTTAAAAAAATTGGGAGTAATTCAATTATTGTTTCAGAATCAAATAGTTTAAGACAATATTTTAAACCGGGAATATTTTTAATGATAAAACATTTGCATTCATCAGAAATTAAACCAAGCGCCAAAAGGCTTGAAAAACATGCAGATAGAATAATTTTTTCTGATGGAAAAAATTTCGATTTCGCTCCTGAAAATTTAGAATTTATTGGAGGTGAATGGAAATTGAAGTTACAATAGTTCCAAAACTTTATTTTTTAGAGCTAAATATTCTTCATCGTTAAGTGTTCCAATATCTTTCAATCGTTCAATTTTTTCGAGCTTAATCAAATTTATTTCTATTTCATCTTTCTTTAATCTTGATTCGGGAAGCATTTTTTCATTCACTCTATCGCTTAGCGAATCTATTTCTCTTTGGGTTTTTGCAAGATTTTCTTTAAACACTTCAATTTTCGATTTCAAATAATCGTTTTCACTTTTATACTTAGAAAGCTCGTTTTCGCTATTTTGACTATTCGATTCCAATTCAATATTTTGATTTTGTAGTTCTTCAATTTTTTCGGAAAGTTCGTTTTTTGTATTTTCAAATACCGTATTATTATACTCAATATCAGATTTTGTATCTTCGACAAATTGTTGGTTCAAAGCAGTATTCTTGTTCAATTCCAGCAATTGTTCTTTTCTCTCGTAAAGCTCTTTTTGTAAGATATTAAATTTTTTGTTAATGTTTGTATAAGCTTCTTTCGTACTAACATTTTCAGATTTTTCTTTACTTAACTCTGCTTTAGTTCTCGACAGCATTAGCCCGGTTGTATTTTTATACTCCTCCAAATTTTCTTTGTCAGTGATTACTTGTTTTGAAGTTTTGATTGCTCGTTTATAATTCGTAATAGATAACCAAAGGAATATTAATGTAAACACTCCTAAAATGGCAAATATTATATAAAAATTTAACTCTTTTGATTTTTTGTCGGCTTTAAAATCTTCATGGTTTTCTGTCAATTCAATTTTTTGTTTACTAAGATCTGTATTGCTATTGTTTAGCTCTATTTCTTTTTTTCTAAGATACTCGACGATTCTGTTTGATTGAATTAGCTCTTTCAAAATCGAATCGTTTATAGCAAACAATAGTTGAATTCTTTGGTACTCAACCGAGTTTGAATCTAATTCTAATTGTTTTATTTCATTCTTCAATTTATCAAGATTTGTTATAGTTAAATCGTAAGATTCTTGAGAATATCCGAACAAAGCAAAACATAAAATTGCAATAAGCAGAGGAATAATTCTTTTCATAATTCATTTTTTACTAAAAAATTGAAAGTGCTAATTTAGGTATTTTCATTTAGCAATAAAACTTTCGCTATATTATTTAAAATATTTTTAGATATATTTTTCATTCTGTAGAGTTGAAAATACTATATTATATATTAAGAAAATTCAAAATCATAATAAATGATTTTTCGGAATGTTATATTTTTACAAAAAATATTTTTATGAAACTGGGAATTATTTCTGACATACACGAAGATTATATCAGCTTGCTAAAAGCAATGGAGATATTGAACAGCAGGCAGGTAGATGAAATAATTTGTCTTGGCGATATTGTTGGCTTTAGTGTCCCTTTCTATGAATATCAGAACACACGAAATGCCAATGAATGTATTGCAATTGTAAAAGCAAATTGCCAGATTTCTGTGATTGGTAATCACGATTTGTATGCAATTAGAAAAACGCCAAAAAAAGCAGGAGACTTTAACTTTCCCGAAAATTGGTTTGAACTTGATTATGATAAAAGACATGAAATATCGGATTTTCAATTATGGCTATACGAAGAAAACGAACTTTCGGCAATGTTAAACCAAAGTTCAAAGCAGTATTTATTGAGCCTTAAAGAATCTGAAATATCAAATTATGGTGGACTAAAAATATTTTTTACACATTATTTATCGCCAGATATTACCGGTTCCACTAAATCTTATATTACTAAATCCTCAGATTTTGAAGAACATATTGAACTAAGCAAGAAAAATAATTGCAAATATGGTTTTATTGGTCATGCTCACATGGATGGATGTTTGCTTGCAAGCAGAAAAAAATACAGCCTGAAAACCTTTGGTAAATTTAAAGTGAAAAATCAGCTTCAAACCATAGTTTCTCCATGCATTGCCAGAGGTAAACATCATAATGGTTTCTTAATTTTCGATACCAAAACTTTTGAGATAGAGGCAGTTTCCTTACAATCGAAATGGGAAATTATTAAAAACATGAAACTAATAGGATAAAAACTGCAATTTGTCATTAGCAATTTACTCACTACTTTTGCAGGAAATAAATTTTTTTTGAAAATGAAAAATAGATTAGAAGATACAATAAATAAAATTTGGCAGGACAGGTCATTGGTTAAAGAAGAATCGGCAAATCAAGCAATTATTGAAACTCTTGAAATGCTTGATAAAGGTAAATTAAGAATTGCTGAAAAAATTAACAATGAGTGGAAAGTCAATGAATGGATAAAAAAAGCTGTAGTTCTATATTTTGTAGTTCAAAAAATGGAAGTTACAGAAGTCGGGCCATTCGAGTTTCACGATAAAATTGCTTTAAAAAAGAATTATAAAGAGCTCGGGATAAGAGTTGTACCTCATGCCATTGCAAGATATGGAGCCTATATTTCAAGCGGCGTTGTATTGCTTCCTTCTTACGTAAATATCGGTGCATATGTCGATTCGGGAACAATGGTTGATACTTGGGCAACAGTTGGAACATGTGCTCAAATTGGGAAAAATGTACATTTGAGTGGCGGTGTTGGAATTGGAGGAGTTTTAGAACCAATGCAAGCTACACCTGTCATTATTGAAGATAATTGCTTCATTGGCTCGCGGTCAATCGTAGTCGAAGGTGTTATTGTTGAAAAAGAAGCAGTTCTGGGAGCAAATGTTGTGCTCACAAAATCGACAAAAATTATTGATGTAAGCGGAGAAACTCCTAAAGAATTTTCAGGTAGAATACCGGCGCGATCGGTTGTGATACCCGGATCTTACAAAAAATCTTTTCCTGCCGGCGAATATAATGTTCCATGTGCACTAATCATTGGTAGCAGAAAACAATCGACAAATATGAAAACTTCGCTTAATGAAGCTCTTAGAAATTTTAATGTTGCTGTTTAAATATTGCTGTATATTTTTTTCTGACACATTTTGTAAGATATGAAAATTGGATTCGATGCAAAAAGAGCTTTTTTCAATAAAAGCGGATTGGGAAATTATAGCAGAAGCACGATAAGTTTGCTTCAGAAGTATTTTCCCGAAATCGAATATTTTCTTTATACACCATCATTAAAAACCGCTGTGAGTTTCAATTTAAATAATAGTACAAAAATTGTTTCTCCAAAATACCTAAATAAAATATCACCTTCTTTTTGGCGAACTTTTAATCTGTCGAAACAAATTGAAAAAGACGAAATAGAAATTTATCACGGATTAAGCAATGAATTGCCAAAAAATATTGCAAAAACTAAAACCAAATCAATTGTTACTATTCACGATTTGATTTTTTTACGATACCCCGAATTTTATTCCAAAATCGACAGAAAAATATATCTCAAAAAATTCCGACATGCTTGCCTTGAAGCAGATAAAGTTTTAGCAATCAGCAAGCAAACGAAAAACGACATCGAAAATTTCTTAGAAATTGATAAGTCAAAAATTGAAGTCGTTTATCAAACTTGCGATTCGTCTTTTGCAATTGAAAAAATGGAAGTTGAAAAATCTGAGATAAGGCGCAAGTATAATTTGCCGGAGAATTATTTGTTGTATGTCGGGACTATCGAAGAGAGAAAAAATCTATTGACAATTGTAAAGGCATTGCACTTGGGAAAAATTGATATTCCTTTGATTGTTATAGGAAAATCTACAGAATATTTAAAAAAAGTATTATCATATATTTCAGAAAATAATATGAAAAATATTAACATTTTGAAAAATGTTGATTTTGTTGACTTTCCTGCGATTTATCAAATGGCTGAAATTTTTATCTATCCATCGGTTTTCGAAGGTTTTGGAATTCCTATAATAGAAGCATTATATTCAAAAACTCCGGTCATTACTACAAAAGGAGGATGTTTCAACGAAACCGGAGGACAAAATTCCTTGTATATTTCTCCATACAATGTTTCGGAAATGACTGAAGCAATCAATAGAATTTTGTACGATACCAATTTGCAAAAAACGATAGCTGCTTCAGGTTTTGAATTTGTTCAAAAATTTAATGAAGACATAGTAGCTTCAAATATTTTTTCTCTTTACCAAAAATTGTTATCGTAATAATTATTCAATTAAACAATTATTCAATTAAACAATTAAACAACTAAACAATTAAAACATGTCAGTATTATTAGAATTTTCGATGTTCCCAACAGATAAGGGAGACAGTGTGAGCAAATATGTAAGCAAATTGATAGATATGATCAGGAATAGTGATTTTCCATACAAACTTACAGCTATGGGCACCATCATCGAAACCGAAACTATGGATGAAGCTCTTGGAATTGTAAAAAAATCGCATGAAATTCTCGCAGAAGATTCAAATCGAGTATATTCATCAATAAAATTAGATATTCAGAAAAATAAATCGAATCGTTTAGAAGGAAAAATTGCTTCTATTGAATCGAAAATTGGTATCGTAAATAAATAGTGGTAATAAGAAAACGTCAAATACTGCCTTGTCTTTGACGCTTTCTTAATAAGCACTTGAAAATAGATAGTTTTTTTAGAGACACTAAATAGTTTTATTAAAATCGTCAAATAGTAAATATTCAGCAAATATGAATTTCAGGAAACAGAATATCTTTTTATTTTCGATAATTTTAACTTGTTTACTCTTTTCTTGCAAAGATTCCAGATGGGGAGGACAATCGCCTCTAAAAAAAGTAAGTACTCATAATCAGCCCATTCAGCAACAATTGAAAACAACTTTTGATATTGGAAATGGGATTTATGCCTCAAACGAATTTGCAGGAGCCAGACTTAATGGAATTGTCCTATCGAATGATACAATTGTTGCATTAATAAATCCGGAAAATACACCAATAAATAGCAGCCCTTGGTATTCGTTCAAAATTTGGAGCAATTCAGAACAAACTATACAATTAAGACTTAGCTATCTGCATGGTGTTAAACATCGATATTATCCGAAACTTAGCCACGATGGCATAGTATGGAACAATCTTGATTCTGCAAATTTCTCGAAAGGATTTGTAAAACCTGAAAATAATGAGAGAGAATTGGCGGACAATATTACTATCAAACTTTCGATTGGGACTGATACATTATGGATTTCGGCGCAAGAATTAATTACATCGAAACACGTTTTAAATTGGACCGAAAAAATGGCAGCAAAACCATTTGTGTCCTTTACTGAAATTAGCAATAGTACCGAAGGCAGACCAATAAATATGCTAAAAATTGGCAATAGCGACGATAAAAAAATGATAATCGTTCTGGCAAGGCAGCATCCTCCCGAAGTTTCGGGCTATTTGGCAATGAAATCTTTTGTAGAAACTATTTGCGAAGAAAATGATATTGCCATAAAATTCAGAAAACAATACAATACTTACGTAGTACCGCTTGTAAATCCTGATGGAGTTGATAATGGACATTGGCGGCACAATTCAGGCGGGATTGATTTGAACCGAGATTGGGAGCATTTTAATCAAATCGAAACACAGCTAATTAGAGATTTCATGCAAAATAAAATTCAAACAAGTGGCGGAAAATTTTATTTTGGAATCGATTTTCACTCAACTTGGGAAGATATATATTATACTATCAACCCGAATTTGATGGGCAACATGCCAGGGCTTGTTCCAAAAATGATTGATTCGACAAGTAAAGAAATCCAAGACTACGAAGCAAATATCCTCCCTACTGAAGATGATGTAAACAAAATTAGTTCGCTCACATATTTCTTTTACGAGTTTGGTGCAGAATCATTAGTTTACGAATCGGGCGACGAAACTCCAAGACATTTCATTGAAAGAAAAGCAGAAATAACTGCACAAAAATTAATTGAGTTAATGTTAGAATAAGAACTTTTTAGAAGGTCCCTCAAATAAGTTTTGGACTAATATTCATCTTTCCAAAAGTTTTTGAACTTTTGGAAAGATGCTGCTAAAATCTAATTCGCCGGATAAAGCAAAGTATCAGCCGCCAGCATTTTTATTTGGTAGCCTTCGCCGGGGTTCATGTTTCCTATGTTGTTGATACCGTACATTGGCCAATAAACCAAACCGGAACCATTTTTCACTACATATAAATTAGATGTAATTCCTGCAAGCATACTTCCGATAGCTCCACTATTTTGGCGAAGATAGCCAATTATGCTCCAATCTTGATTTAGGGCTAATGGTGACCACTGTGGGAAAGCCGCAATTCCAGATATTTCAAGAATATTAAAGGTGTTCATTTTTATGATATAACCTTCGCCAAGCAGAAAATCGCCTATGGTATTTACATTATACACTGGCCAAAAAGTCTGCCCGACATCGTTTTTCATAAGTACCATATCAGAGGCTACATCGACAAAAACCGTATCGCAATCGGGGACGTAAGGATCTACATAGCTCGAAATAATTGACCAGCCCTGATTTAGATTTATAAAATGTTTGGTATGGTCGGGGATGTATTGAGTTGCTTTTAATAAAAAAACATCTAAACTGCCAGGGAAAAAGCTAGGAGAACTAAGACTGTCAAATTGAACGTCTGGATTTCCAAAAAACCTGCCCGCTATAAATATGTTGTATTCATCATCAACTACAATTTTGTTTGGTTTTACACCATGTGATGTCTCGAGAGGCATTATCCATTGTTTTTCTCCTGTTGTGCTAAATTTACAAAAATATGGTGCTTCAAGTGGATTATCAATTGCCGTATTAATTGTGTCAGAGTCAAAATATAATGTGTCATTATTGTAAATATGAAAAGTTAAATAGGCATTATCGTCTTTATCGCATGCAATGGCAGGCTCTCTATTTCCATCAAGGTGCCCTGCGTTATTAGTATATTTTGTCCATAACAGATTCCCATTTGGACTAAGTTTAACTAAAAATGAATTGTCATTATAAAAACCAGTACCGGAGGCAGATGACCAAATCGTATCATTATTTATAAAAAATGTAGTACATTTAGATCTACCGCAAAGCAAGATATAGTTCGAACTATCAACTTCTAAATCATATAAATTGCTTGCCAAATCGCCCCCAAATGGAACATTCCATAGAAGATTTCCATTAGTATCAAATTTTAAAAGATAAGTAACATAACTATTATTTGCAGGCAAAGTGCTACCGCCAACATTTAAAGGTGTAACATTGTATCTTTGAATATAATATATGTCTCCAAAAGCATCAACTACAAGGTCAGTTGGCTCATTATTAGCAGACGAGAAGATTCTTTTTATCCAAAGCTCATTGCCAAGCGAATCGTATTTTGCTATAAAAGCATCTTCGCTGCCCGAATTTCCAATTGTTGTACCTGCGAAGCTTAATGTTGGGCTGTCGTAATAGCCGGTAATAATAACATTTCCATTATTATCTATAACAATATTTGAAGCATAGTCATCCCCAGAGCCTAATATTACTTTTAATGAAATTGGATTTCCTAATGTATCTTGTTTTGTAACAAAAACATCTCTGGTCTGAGTAATGGGTGTTGTTGAGCTACCATAATTGTATGAGCCCCAAGTAGATCTTGACATGATTGAGTACATGAAACTACTGCTTTCTTGGAATCCTGATATGGAGGAAGTAAGTATATCTGGTACCTTAATGATTGAATTAATGTTTCCATATTCATTAAAATTAAACAGACAATTATTACTTCCAATAAAAAAAGTATCAATTAGAAATATGGTATCTGAATTTCCTGCAGCAGGCGATTCAATCACTAATTTGATGCCGCCATTGCTATTTGAGTAAATACATTTAGGATGATCATCATTTTCATTCCCCATTGTTCTAAGCCAGTCATAACTAATAATCTGTGTAAATCCAAAAAGGAAGGAAAAAATTAGATATAGAAGGATTAAATATTTCTTCATAATCATATTAATTTAATAAACGATTTTTTAGTTTCTAATAAGACGTTTTTCAAAAGTTATTTCGTTTTTCAAAAATAAAACAAATTTTGTGTAAAGTCAAACTCAAATGAATTTGTTTTTGCCAATTTTGAAAAGCTTACTGCAATTTGGGTAAATTATTTTCGAGTTGTTTTTCGCTGTGTCGTATAGACCTGACATGTTTTCAAAACCTGTCAGGTCT
>JABHKC010000005.1 GCA_018692315.1 Bacteroidota bacterium
CTATGAAACAGGGATTAAAATATCTAAATCAGATTTCGAAAAAATTAACATATATAAACATGAATTTCATGGAGAAGATTGGAATTATACTATCAAACCATTATAAGTAGTTGTAGCAATAATATATTTACAATTACTTACAGGACAACGCAGAGTGGGGAAAAGTAAAATTCTGATGCAGATAAGGGATGAACTTACACAAAAAAATTCTGATGCAAATGTAATTTATATCGACAAAGAAAAATATGAATTCGACCATATTGCAGATTATAATGACCTGATGAAATTCGTTTCTCAAAACCGTTCTGATGGTCTGAATTGTCTATTTATTGATGAAGTTCAGGAAATTGCTCAATTTGAGAAAGCCCTAAGGAGTTTACTTTCTGAAGGAAATTTTGATATTTATTGCACAGGAAGTAATGCACAAATATTTTCAAGTAATATATCTACATATTTAAGTGGTAGGCATATAGAAACAAAAGTACACGCTTTGTCCTATCCGGAGTTCTTAAATTTTCATGGTCTTGCAAAAAATATGGAAAGTCTTTCACGTTTTTTGCAATTTGGCGGTCTGCCATATTTGATACATCTGCCCCAAGATGTACATACCATAAACGAGTATCTTACGAACCTAAATTCTACAATCTTGTATAGAGATGTAATAGGCAGGCACAATATACGAGATGTTGTTTTTCTGAATAATCTATTGAAATATGCAGCAGATAATACAGGTAGTTTGCTGTCAGTCAATAATATACACAAATATCTTAAATCTCAAAAAAGCACTAAATCTGTAAGTGTGATTGTAAACTACTTGAATCATTTAGTTGAGGCAAATTTGATAAATCGCACGTGTCGTATGGAGGTGCAAGGTTTAAAAATATTTGAAGCCGGAGAGAAATTCTACTTCGAGGATATTGGCATACGTAATTCAATAATTGGATACAAGGCACAGGATATTAACAAAATAATTGAGAATGCTGTTTATAATCATCTTAATTTAAATGGCTATGAAGTATTTATCGGAAAAATGGGAAACAAAGAAATTGATTTTATTGCACAAAAAGATAATGAACGTGTTTATTTTCAGGTAGCCTACAAGCTTTCTGATGAAAAAGTAATAAAGAGGGAATTTGGAAATCTTGATGAAATTAAAGACCATTACCCAAAGTTTGTTATAAGTATGGATGATTTTCCTATTGAAACTAGTTATAAAGGAATAAAACATAAAAAACTGATTGATTTTTTATATGAAACCAAAAACTGATTTATTCCATTTATAAAACCATATGATTAATACCTATTGCTGATACCTTTGCTTATTGTTTAATGCCAAATCATTTTTATTTTGCGATTCGCATTAAAGATAAGGATGTTTTGTTAAACCTGACAGGTTTGAATCATGAAAAAGACCTGACAAGTTTTTACACATATCAGGTCTTTTTTTATCAAATAAGCTTTAAGATTATTTCCAAATCCCAAAACAGGTTTTTACATTTTTTCTTTAATAGCAGCTTGTGCAGCAGCTAAACGTGCAATAGGTACTCGGAACGGAGAACAACTTACATAGTCCATTCCTACTTTATGACAAAACTCAACTGATGAAGGCTCACCACCGTGTTCGCCACAGATACCCACTTTAAGTTTTGGATTTGAACTTCTACCTCTTGTTGTACCCATTTCAACTAATTGTCCGATACCTTCCTGGTCTAATACCTGGAAAGGATCATGCTTAAGAATTCCTTTTTCAATATAGATAGGTAAGAATTTTCCGGCATCATCTCTTGAATAACCAAATCCCATTTGAGTAAGGTCATTGGTGCCGAATGAGAAGAATTCTGCAACTTCACCAATTTTGTCAGCTGTTAAAGCAGCACGCGGAATTTCAATCATAGTTCCAACCAAGTAATCAATCTTGTTGTTTCTTTCAGCAAATACTTTGTTTATTACAGAACGAACAATTTCTTCCTGCATTTTGAATTCCTCTAAAGTTCCGATAAGTGGAATCATAATTTCAGGAACAGCTGTTACACCTTTCGCTTTAAGATCTAATGCAGCTTCAATAATTGCTCTCGCCTGCATTTCAGTAATCTCCGGGTAGGTATTCCCTAAACGACAACCACGGTGTCCTAACATTGGGTTGAATTCATGAAGATCTTCAACTTTTTGTTTGATTACTTTAACAGTAATTCCCATCTCTTTTGCCATTTCCGTCTGATTTTCTTCCTCGTGTGGAACAAACTCATGTAGAGGTGGATCAAGTAAACGGACTGTTACCGGTAGTCCTGCCATTGCATTGAATACTTCAGTAAAATCTTGTCTCTGAATAGTCAATAATTTGTCTAAAGCTTCTCTTCTTCCAGCCTCATCATCTGCAAGAATCATTTCACGCATTCTGATTAATCTTTCTCCTTCGAAAAACATATGCTCTGTTCTGCATAGACCAATTCCCTGAGCACCAAACTTCCTTGCTACCAGACATTCTCTTTCTGTTTCGGCATTTGTTCTTACTCCTAATCTTCTATATTTATCTGCCAGTTCCATGATATTTCCAAAGTCGCCGCTTAATTCAGGATCAATTGTAGCAATTTTACCTTCATACACTTCTCCGGTTGAACCGTTAAGAGAAATCCAATCACCTTCTTTGAAAGTTTTTCCATTTGCTGTAAATACTCTTGCTTTACCATCGATCTTACAATCTCCAGCTCCGGAAACACAACATTTACCCATACCTCTTGCAACAACAGCAGCGTGAGAAGTCATACCACCACGTGCGGTTAAAATGCCTTTTGCAATATCCATACCTTCAAGGTCTTCAGGAGAGGTTTCGACACGAACAAGGATAGAAACAGGATATTTGCCTGCTTCATCAGCATGGAAAACAACTTGACCTGTAGCAGCACCTGGAGATGCTGGTAAGCCTTTTGCTACAACATTTGCAGATTTGATTGCTTCTTTATCAAACACAGGGTGTAATAGCTCATCTAATTTGTTAGGCTCCTGACGTAGTATGGCAGTTTTTTCATCAATCATACCTTCATTAAGCATTTCCATTGCAATTTTCACCATTGCAGCGGCAGTACGTTTACCGTTACGAGTCTGTAGCATCCAAAGTTTTCCATCCTGAATTGTGAACTCAAGGTCTTGCATATCCTTGAAATAGGACTCAAGATTATTTTGTGTTTCATTAAGTTCATTATATGCTTTTGGCATGTATTCTTCTAATGATGGGAAATTTGATGCTCTTTCTTCTTCAGAAACACCAGCAAGCTCAGCCCACTGAAGCGATCCGGCTTTGGTAATCTGTTGTGGAGTTCTAACACCTGCAACAACATCTTCACCTTGAGCATCAATTAAATATTCACCGTTAAATACATTCTCGCCTGTAGCTGCATCTCTTGTAAAGGCAACACCAGTACCTGAGTTAGAACCCATATTTCCATAAACCATTGCCTGAACATTAACAGCAGTTCCCCAATCGCCAGGTATTTGATTCATGTTACGATAATAGATAGCACGACTGGTATTCCAACTGTCAAATACAGCGCAAACACCACCCCAAAGTTGCTCCCAAGGATCATCAGGGAAGTTGTTGCCTGTTTGAGCTTTGCAGGCAGCCTTAAAATCAATAACCATTTGTTTCAAATCTTCAACCTCAAGCTCATTATCATTCTCAACACCTTTTTTTGCTTTGGCATTGCTTATAATTTCTTCAAAAGGATCGTGATCTTCTTTATTCTGCGCCTCAACACCAAGAACAACACCACCATACATCTGAACAAATCTTCTGTATGAATCCCATGCAAATCTTGCATTTCCTGTTCTTGCAATTAGTCCTTCACAAGCATTATCATTCATGCCAAGATTCAGAACAGTATCCATCATGCCGGGCATAGAAACTCTGGCTCCGGAACGTACTGAAAGGAGACATGGATTTTTGTTACTGCCGAATTTTGTTCCCATTATTTTTTCAATGGAATAAATAGCCTCTTCAACTTCGTTTTTTAATAACTCAATCGTTTCTTCTTGTCCAATTTTATTATAATCGGTACATACTTCTGTAGTAATAGTGAATCCCGGAGGTACTGGAACTCCAATTAAATTCATTTCTGCAAGATTTGCTCCTTTACCTCCGAGCAAATTTTTCATTGTGGCGTTTCCTTCGGCTTTTGTATCGCCAAAAAAATAAACATTCTTTCTTTTCATAATTAATATCTAAGTTATTTTATTCAGATTAGGCTTTTTTTAGCTTAATCATTACAATTCTTATTCTATAATATTTAGTTTTTATAAAATTTTAATTAAGTCGCGAAAATATAAAAAAGTTTTGATTTTTTTAATTTTGATTGGAGAAAGCTATGCAAAAAATTACTTCTTTTTTTCATCAAATTGTAAGTTGTAGTGCAGATGTGAATTTCTTCAAATTAGTGTTATAAATTGGCTTTCAAATATTTGAATTTAATTTAGTATTTTAGTTTGAACCAATTATCATGTTCAAGTATCTATTGACTTTTTGCAAATTGATAAATCCGCTTTCTCTGAACATTTCTTTTCCATTTTCATAAAAAATGACAGTAGGCGAGGTCATAATTAATTGTTGAGCTGCAAGTGCGCGGTGTTCATCTACAACAATTTCGGCAAGTTTAGTCTTGTTTTTTTCGAAAACCATTATCACCTGTGGTTTAATTGTTTTGCAAACACCACATTTGCCTGAACTATAGTAAACTCCTGCACATTTGTTTGATGAAAGGAAATCTTTGTAATCTTGTTCTGTGTTAAGTTTTGTTGGCATTTTGAATGTGTGTTTTTGTAGTTGATTATCATATTTTCCATATTGATTTCGCAAATTTCGCTAATTTGCTTTGATAATTATTTAGATTTGATATATTCCAATCTTCATAATTTAATTCATTATTTGAAAGTTTATATTGACTATTATTATATGCATCTATTTTTTCATTAAATCCCTTATTTCCAATCAATCTATTTTTCTTTTCTTCCAAAAGAGAATAATTTCCTAAACGATATACATATTTATCTGCTTCATTAGAGAACTTTTCATTCCATTCTTCATCATAGTTTTCAGGTAAGATATGTTCAATTGTGTAATTAGAATCATTATCGCTGTATTCTTTATTTGCAATTTGATTCTCTATTTTTGTTAAAATGTATTTAACTAAACTCTTATTTCTTCCGTTAGTTGAAATTGTTTTTGCTTTGAAAGTATTAAAAAATGTATCGTCATTTATATATATCGTATTCAAATATTCTTTTATTTGTGTTATATTAATAATTTCTCCATTACTAATTTCCATTGATATTTTGTTATATACTTTTTCCATAGAATTAGGATTCAACTTACCAATAACATTATATCTAAACGAAATACTAACTAATAATTTTAGAATTTGAGGCAACCAGAGATTGTTATGTTTATTTATGGCAAATAATAAAGGAATAGGTTGACTGACACCAAATAATTTTAATTCTGTTAAAGATTGTCTGATATTTTTTTGATTGGGATGTTCTGACCAAAAATCGTCAGTTGGATTTAATATTGCTGCATAAAGATAAGCCGTTTCTTTTAGTACATCAATCAATTCTATAGCTTGTTTCGGGGTTTTCACCTCTTTTTTTATTTCTTTAAAAAGTCTTTCTTTTCTCACAATTTCTTGTTTCGAGTTGAGATAAAATCTTAAAAAAACAGGAAATTTTTTCAAACCAACAATATCTACAATTTGTTGCCAATTTTCTTTTAAAATTTTAAATTCACTTCCGGTTTTACCCAATGGAGCAACAATCGCAAACAAGTAGTTTTTTAACAAATCTGTGGTAGTAAGTTCAACTCCTCTTGCATTCAATGTTTCAAATACAGTGTAGGCACTTATATCATCATCTACAGTAATTTGAATAAATGTTAATCCATCCAAAGTTTTTTCAAGAAACTTTCCTAATTTTTCACCGTTTACATCCGAAAAATATTTGTTTAATCGTTTGTGAAAATAAATGTAAGCATCATAAATAAGTTTTTCACTATCTCGAAGTTTTGCATAATTAACGGGTTCTTTAAATTCAAGTATCCTTGACTGATAAAAACTATCGTTATTTTCATTTAAGGTAAGTTTGCTTTTATAATATAGATCGGATATTGATTTTTCACCAATGTAAATATCTAAAATCTTTTTTATTCTTTCTTTATTATTTTCAACATCAGTATCTTTTAAAACCAAATTCTTAAGATTCTTTACAATAGCAAGAATATACAAAGAAAGAGTTGTTATTCGTTGTTGTCCGTCAACAACAACAAAAGTTTTCTTTTCTTTCGTATTTTGTAGAACAATTGCACCCATATAATGCTGTGTCTCTTTGTCTTCATATATATCTTTTAAATCTTGCCAAAGATCTTCCCAATTTTCTTCTTTCCAAGAAAAATCTCTTTGAAATTCAGGAATTTTATATTTTTTCCCATTTCCTATTAATTCTTGAAAACTTACTGTTTTAGTATCAAAAATATTTTTCATTCTTCAGTCCTTTTTTCTTCAAAAATAACAAATTTATTCTTAGTTTTTATAATAACTAAGCTTATGTTCCGCTCCAATTTGAGAAATTGTTATTATAGGAACACTTTATTTTATTGAAAATAAGCATTTTAAAACATCGACTCAAAACAATTTTATTTCTGTTACAAAATATCACTTCCCCCGAATGTCATAAGCCATAATAGCATTTTCGTGCCGAACATATAAAATCCCATCATCGATTGTCAAATGAGACCAATGAGGACCTCTGCCATAAGGTACTTTAAAAGTTCCTTTAATCTTAAATTCTTTTGGATTGGCCTCGACTAATGCTATATTTCCTCGTTTTTCGTCGTAGCAATAAAATCGCTCATCGGCGTAGATTATTGAACCTTTAGTGAACCATTCTTTTTCGTAGCTTGTTTTTCCTGTTTCCCAATCTATGCAGCACCAGTTTCCATTAATGTTCGATATCCAATTGGAACCGTATAAATAATTTCCAAGCAAAACTACTCCGCCATGATGAACATCGAGAGTAGTGTCTATCCATTCCTGACTTATAGTTTTCAAATCGTTCGATAATTTGAATTTAACACCAACATGATCGTAACCACTTGTAACATAGATATAACCATCTCTAAAAACTGGGGTGTTAGTATTTGTAAAGGGTGCACCTTCCCAAAGTTCTAAGGCTACTTTATTGCTAATTCCGGCATAATCGTATTTGCTTAAAATTTCCCCATTTTCTGAATCAACCACTATCAGATATTTCGACAGGACAGTAATTATGAGTTTTTTATTTTGGTAATTTACCAATAAAGGAGAAACATAAGCCGGAGTATCATTTAAACTTTCAGATTTCCATAAAGTGTTTCCGGTCAGTTTGTTGAGTGCAATTACTGTGGTTTTCGAACCTCCTGGAGAAAAAATAACTTTATTGTCAACTAATAGAAGTGATTCTGAAATTCCCCAATCGCCAAATGTACCTGCGAAATGCTCGCTTGCTTTTTTAACCCAGATTATTTTGCCGGTGTTTTTGTCCAAACAAGCAATATCGCCTTTTCCGCTCGAAATATAAATTCTGCTTCCCTCAATTGTAGGAGTTGCACGGCTGTGTGTGAATGTGCCGTCCCATGCTCTGCCATAATGTGTTTCCCAAAGTTGTTTGCCAAGGTGGTCAAGTGCAAATAAAACATCCATTGAGTCGGAAATCCCTGTAATATAGCTTATTTTTTCGGAAACTGATGCAGAAGAATAGCCTTTGTATATGCTATCGTTATACCATAAAAGTTCCGGTCCGTTTTCCGGCCATTCTTTCAGCAAATTTGTTTCCTTGTAAATGCCTGTTCTGTTTTCGCCTCTCCATTCAACAATAGACTGGCTATAGCTTATTTTAATAATAACTAAAATAATTAGATTTACTATTTGTAATTTTTTCATCGTAAAGAATTTATTTATATCATTGGGACTAATTATTTCGCCCTTTAATGATAGGAACAACTTTGCTTTCGTTTTTATGAATAAGTTTCAGATAATAGTCTCCGGGTGAAAAATTACTCATATCAATTGTGTTTAATTTGCCAGAAAGTTTCTTATTTAAAATGAGTTTGCCAGAAATATCATAAAGATAAATATCCAGAATTGTTTCATGGCTTAAATTCTCAATGCATAATCGATTATTCACTGGATTTGGGTATATTTTTACTTTTGTAGCTGTAAAATCAACAATTCCACTAGAGATTGTGATGCTTACTACAATTGTATCGCTATTTATACAAAGATTAATATCTTCGACTTCTACAGAAAAGTCGAAAGTTCCTTCACCTAAAATTGCACCATCGACAAGAAAAGTTTGAGCGCTAGAGCCATCTTGCCATAGATATTGAGAAAATCCTAAACCTGCATCTATCAGTAAAGTTTCATTTGTATTAATCGTAGTATCATTCCCTAAATTTATTTGTGGTAAAGGCAAGACACTCAAATCTAAAACAATAATGCTATCACATCCATTAATGTTAATTTCAGCTTGGTAGTAAATTCCGGATTGACTTAGAAACTGGCCATTAAATTCAATCTCTTCACCTTCGCAAATACTGGCAAAATCAAAAATGCTATCAATCAGATTAACAGTTAGTTCAAGATTAATGATGCTATCGCAAGCATAAATGCTTTGCATAGTGTCGTTATAATTCCCAGCTTGTGTGAGTAAATTTCCATTGAAATCGAAGGTTTCTCCATCACAAATTTGAGCAGAAATATTTGTGTTTTCTATAGGATTAACTGTCAAATCTAA
Organism: Bacteroidota bacterium; assembly: GCA_018692315.1. Classification (NCBI taxonomy): domain Bacteria; kingdom Pseudomonadati; phylum Bacteroidota; species Bacteroidota bacterium. Next base: position 8,812 of record JABHKC010000005.1, read on the forward strand.
TTGAACGATGCTATCGCAAGCAAAAATACTTTGCAAAGTGTCGTAATAATTCCCAGCCATACTGAGTAAATTTCCATTAAAATCGAAAGTTTGACCATCGCAAATTTCAGCAGAAATGTTTGTGTTTTCTATTGGATTAACTGTCAAGTCTAATTGAAAGATACTATCGCAAGCAAAAATACTTTGCAAAGTGTCGTAATAATTCCCAGCCACACTGAGTAAATTCCCATTAAAATTGAAAGTTTGACCATCACAAATTTCAGCAGAAATGTTTGTATTTTCAATTGGATTAACTGTCAAATCTAATTGAATGATACTATCGCAAGCAAAAATGCTTTGGAGCGTATCTGAATAATTTCCGGCCAGACTGAGTAAATTTCCATTAAAATCGAAAGTTTCGCCATCACAAATTTCAGCAAAAATGTTTGTGTTTTCTATAGGATTAACTGTCAAATCTAATTGAACGATGCTATCGCAAGCAAAAATAGATTGCAAAGTGTCGGAATAATTTCCTGCCTGTGTGAGCAAAGTTCCAATAAAATTGAAAGTTTGACCATCGCAAATTTCAGCAGAAATGTTTGTATTTTCAATTGGATTAACTGTCAAATCTAATTGAACGATGCTATCGCAAGCAAAAATGCTTTGCAAAGTGTCGTAATAATTCCCAGCCATACTGAGTAAATTCCCATTAAAATCGAAAGTTTCGCCATCGCAAATTTCAGCATCTATTTGGGTTTGAAATATGGGCGAAATTGAAACATGGAGCAAAACTGTGCTATCACAGCCAAATTGAGAACTTGAATTAATCAAATAATCGCCGGCAGAAGAAATCGTAATTGTATCTATTTGAATGCTTTCGCCTTGACAAAGTGAAATATATTCCTCTGTAGAATAAGATTGGTGTTCAACAACATTTAAAGAATTTGAAAAAATAGAACAAGTAGAATCAGATGCCTCAACCGAATATATCCCGCTACTGTCAACAAATAGTGTGTTTAATGTATCATTCAAAAGTACCTGATTATCTTTATACCATTGATAATGAATTGTAGTATCAGAACTGAATGCTTCGATTTGAACGGTTCCCCCTTCGCAAAAATCAGTGATTCCGCTAATGCTAATAGTAAATGGGCAATTCACTTCAAGATTTTTGCTCAACACGATTTTATCGGCATAAGCGAAACCAAGCATAACATCAAAATCTCCATCGTTTTCATAATCAACCACTTCTATTGGTGTTATCATTGATAGGTTTTGATTCCACACTTCCTTTGAAAGACTACCGGCACCATCATTCCTGAATATTCCATACTCATAGATTGAACTGTTTGTAAAACCGCTATAGCCGGTACAATATACAATGTCAATATCGTTATCATTATCAAAATCGACAGTATCTATCCCAAATAAGCGATACTCATAGGCTAAAGTGTGCTTTGTAAACTGCCAATTTCCAAGATTTTCATAAAAATATAAGCTGTCTAAATAGTCATCTACAGCAAGAATATCAATGTCTTGATCACCATCAAAATCACAAACTTCAAAATCCTCACACAGTACATTATCAATATGTTCTATCCCAAAACCATTGCCGGTATTGCTAGCAATCTTTAGCGTACTCGAAGTGTAATAATACGAGGATATCACAATATCTACCAAACTGTCACCATTCATATCTGCACCCCGCATACTGCGTCCGGCACGCACATCTTCTTCAATCTCGTGTAATGTAAAATTTTCGCTTCCATCATTCTCTAACCATTGTGCACCAGTATTTCCACTCTGAGTATATAACCAAAAACAAATCACAGCAACATCTTTGTCGCCATCGCCATCATAATCTTCAATCCAGATATCTCTTGGGTCATTCACAGAAGTGCTAAGGTGTGCCATTGTGAAATTTCCCCATCCATCGTTTTGCCACCAGGTAACACGGTCATCATCGCTGGAGGCTGAAATAATATCCATGTCGCCATCATCATCTAAATCATTAATGCGAACTACATAAGGCTCTTCATAATTGCTAATTAGTTCATGTTCTTTAAAAATATCATCTCCTTTGTTTTCGAACCAAACAATCCGGTCGCCAACATTTGAAGCAGCAGCAACATCCTGATCGCCATCGCCGTCTAAATCTTTCATCTCGAAAGCACGGGGCGAATCGAACTTAACAGAAAGAACATCTTGTGTAAAAGATTGGTTTCCATCGTTTGTCCAAACTGATAAAAGAGCATCGTAATAATCTATATGTACAAAGTCTTTGTGATTTTGATTATCGAAATTTCCAATTGCAATGTCATAAATATAGTTCAACTCATCGTAAATAAGCGAGCCCGAACTAAATGAATAACTGCTCGTAGAACCTTGACCTTGAAAGTAATATATCTCTTGATCGTTTTGAGAGCCTGCAATAATGTCTTTTTTACCGTCTTCGTTTACATCATATAAAGCCATTCCTCTTACTCCATCAAAATTTGTCATAATATTGGTTTCTGTGCTAAAACTATACGACGAATTATTTTTAAGCCAAACCAATTTGTCGTCGGATCTATCTGCAACTAAAATATCGAAGTATCCATCATTATTTATATCATCAACTATTATTTCAGTTATGATAGAGAAATTATTGTTTAAAGTTATCATTGAAAAATTATTGTTTCCATCATTTTCTAAACATCTTACCGAGGAAATACTCGTATTTGTGTATGCACGACCAAAAAATATATCCCAGTCATTATCTCCACCCATATCGGCTATTTGAAATTGGTTTACATAAGAGCCAATTTGGCTTTGTGTAAAATTAAATAATCCATCGTTTTGCAACCAATACAATTTGTCGGTTGATGAGGAGCTAACAAGAATATCTATATCTAAATCATTATCAATATCAAAAGCCTCAACATAATATGGATCATCAATTACACCGCTAATGAAATGATATGTAAAATTTTGGTTTCCGTCGTTTTCCAACCAAGCAATTTGTGGCATCCCATTGTTGCCTTGGCCGGTGAAAAATATATCTTGATCGCCATCATTTTCCCAGTCGAATAGCGAAAAACGTGAAAAACTATATAAGCTATCTATCAAAGAATGCTTATCAAATTGTGCATTACCAATATTTTTATACAAAAAGAATTCTTTATATCCCATAGCCAGAAAATCATCTAATCCATCGCCATCGAAATCAATTGTTTCAACTTGCATAGGGTATTCAAAATTTTGTGATACAAATATTTCTTCAAAATTCTGCGAGAAAGCAGCAGATATGTTTAACAACAAAATACATAGGGTAAAAATTGGTCGATTCATTTTTTATAATTATTTAATTCATATATTTTTAAGTTCTAAAAAATTCAAAATAAAAAAACGCACGTAAAATTAAGTAATTATTTCGAGCCTTTATGTAAAACATCTATTCTTTATTCTGGCTAAATCTTTTTTTGAGGTGCTGGAAATTAACTTTCATCCTATAATTATGAAATATCAAGTTCAGTTTATTGTCCTATCATTTACTTTTGTCTTGACACAAAAGTAACAACGCCTATAATTTTTATCAAAATTATTTTGGTGGGAACAACTATTGAAAATTGCCGATAAACAATGAAATTCTCGTTTTCTGAAAGTAAAAATTTCATTATATAGTTTGCTGCAACTTTATTGCTATGGTGGCATCAGAGAATTTTGGGAACAATACTTTTTGAAAATACTGGCGGTGGGCACAGCTAAGCAAATAACAAGCCCTCCAACAATTATGGGAAAAACACATTTAGATTGATGAAATTCAGGGTGATAATTAGTAAATTCAAGGAAAAAGGGCGACTTTACTTGCGGGGAGGATTGAGAAATTTGTATTGTCCTAAAATTATCTGTAGCCTTGATTTTTGTTTCTTTTTATCAAGAAAAAGAAAACAAAATTAATCTAAATAGTTAATATTCAGTACGCAATAACATGTAAAAATGCAAATCGGACTTTAGCCTTTTACAAATTCAATTTACCTTTAGATGACAAAAAAGGCTATTTTCATGAAACTTTCGAAAGAGTTTGTTTCATAAGGTTTTCGAAGAACAGCCTATGATAATGCATTTTAGCATTTTAAATTAAAGATAGCTGCCACCCGCTATCGCGGATTTGCAATCCGTGCGTCTATTAATGTCATAAGCAATTTTATAGTTTTTATGAGTAAAATATCCCCACTTCCTACTGTCGTCAATGCAATAACATCTGTTTTATCAACACCATGTGTTTTGTATTTGTCAAACATGCAAAGATATTTATATCAACAATTAAAGTTTGTGGGCGTTCTTAGATGTACGGATTGCAAATCTGTGCTAGCAGGGGGTAAATTCAAATACAAAATCCTGACTGACCTAAAAAGCTGAATGGGAAAGCTATATCTCCACTAATTATAGCAAAGTTATTCCCTGGTGATTTTTTTGTTGCATTTGCGACTTGAATTTACGAATTGCTGATTTTGAATGATAGTGACTAAATATTTTATAAAAAAAGCTAACTTTGTAGCTTATTAATTAATTTAAATTGAGTAATATGACAAAGTTTATTTCAATACTAGGATTCTTATTAGTAGTTACTTCATTAACTTTTGCCCAAAAAAAATGCAAATTAGAAAAGAATGAAATTGATCCAATGTCAGAGCAGAAATACTTGTTAAGTAAAAATCTGGCAACATCAGTGAGTAAAGATTATTGGGAAGGGACATATTTTCTATCGACAAGCATTGAATTTTCTAATAATGAGTTTTTGGTTCTTCCCAAATTAAAATTACCCGGGATTTTGCCTGATAATAGAATAAATAATTGTAAAATTGAAGTTAAATTGGAAAATGGGCAATTAATTTCTGTTAGCACCGAAGAGTTATTCAATTCAGAATTTAAAGCAGGTTCGGTATCAACTATTAATTTTAAGTTTCAGTTTAGTCGAAATGAGATTGAATCTCTGTCAAAAAGTGAAATAAAAGCAATAAAACTTTATTATAATACTTTTGATGTTACTTTTCCCATCGCAAAAAAGAGGGCTAAAAAATTCAATCAACAAATTAGTTGTATTTTGTTGGAATCAATGTAAAATTTTGTCCCATACTAGCGCGGATTTGCAATTTATGTACCAATTATAGCTATAATACAGCATTTTGCAATGTCTTCTCATACAATATCTACTCAAGCAAGAGTGGTCATAGTGGTAAAATATGCTTTATCAGGTTCATGTGTTTTGTATTTGTCAGATATTTAACAAAGATAGATATTTTTCTCCACAATTAAAGGTTTGTGGGTGTTCGTAGATGCACGGATTGCAAATTTTAAAAAAGTAAAAAAAATTGTATTTCATTTAAAAAGAAATATTTATCTTTGCCGGCTAATTTTTTGAAATAATAATTAAATAAAAACGTAAGATGCCTGTTAAAATTAGATTATCGAGACACGGTAGGAAAAAGCGATCGTTCTTCCACATTGTGGTAGCCGATGGCAGAGCGCCACGAGATGGCAAGTATATAGAAAAGTTGGGATACTATAATCCAAATACTAATCCTGCAACCATTGAAATAAATTTCGATGAAGCAGTAAACTGGCTACAAAAAGGTGCTCAACCTACAGAAACATGTAAAACAATTTTATCCTACAAAGGAGTATTATTTAAGAATCATTTAATTCGAGGAGTAAAAAAAGGTGCCTTTACCGAAGAAGTTGCTGAAGAAAAATTCAACGACTGGCTGGAAGACAAAGAAGCAAAAATTCAAGCAAAACGTGACGAAATTGCCGATGAGGCTAAAAAAGATAGTAAAAAACGTTTGGCTCAGGAAACCAAAGTTAATGAAGCTCGTGCTCAAGCTATTGCTAAAAAGAATTCCGATATAGCCAAAGAAGCTGAAGCCGCTATTGAAGCTGCCAAAGAAGCAGAAAAAGAAGCTACCGAAGCAAAAAATGTTGAGGAAACTGAAAACGAAACTGAAACTAAAGCTGAATAGTTTTAAAAGAGACCTAATATATTAGAAAAGCCCAAAGTATTTTACTTTGGGCTTTTTTTGGTTATTGGCTAGCTTTTAGCCTTTAGCTAATTGTAACCAGCCAACAGTTAGTTCAACAACTCAAGATAACTAAAAATTGTTTTCTCAAGCCCCAAATACAAAGCATCAGAAATTAGAGCATGACCTATTGAAACTTCAAGTAAGCTCGGAATATTTTCTGCAAAATATTTAAGATTATCTAAGTTTAAATCGTGGCCGGCATTTATTCCTAAACCTAAACTATTAGCCAATTTTGCTGCTTCTATAAATGGAAATATTGCTTTTTCTTTATTTGAAAAATAATTTTCGGCATATGGTTCTGTATAAAGTTCAATCCTATTTGTTCCGGTATCTACAGCATTTTTTAAATTTTCAGAATCGGTATCTATAAAAATTGATGTACGGATATTTACCTCCTGAAAAGTTTTAATCACTTTTTTTAGAAATTGCTTATTTTTTAGAGTATTCCAACCTGCATTTGAGGTGAGAGCGTCGGGAGGATCAGGAACTAAAGTAACTTGTGCCGGTTGTGTTTTCAGAACTAAATTTATAAATTCTGTCGATGGATAACCTTCAATATTAAACTCGGTTTTAACAATGGGCTTCAAGTCTCCTACATCGCTATATTTTATATGCCTTTCATCGGGGCGAGGGTGAACGGTAATTCCTTGAGCTCCAAAAGTTTCGCAGTCTTTTGCTACTTGCACTAAATTGGGAATATTTCCGCCACGAGCATTTCTAATAGTAGCAACTTTGTTTATATTTACGCTAAGTTTAGTCATATAAATAATTGTTAAATTTCTTAATTTTTTTTACAAAATTAAGAAAATTGGTAAATTGCAATCGAAAATATTACGAATAAATAGATTTTAATTTAATGTTGGCAAAAAGCTTAATATCGGAAAAAATTCCTGCTGTAAAATCAGATGCATTAGGAGTTGAGATTCTGAATATTATGGAAGTGAATGAAGTTTCATATATCCCTTGTATTGAAAATAACATTTTCTTAGGATTGATTTTTAAAAATGAAATTACGAAATATTCTCTTGAAAATAAGGCTATTAAGAATTTTAATTTTCCGCTTATAAAACAATTCGTTTACGACGACCAGCATATTTTTGAAGTAATCGAAAAATTTGTAAAATTGAGTTTACAAGCAATTGCAGTTTTTAATAGAGACAATGAATATTTTGGAATTATTTCGACTGAGACTTTAATAAATGGATTTTCAAAACTTACCTCTATGCAAGAACCGGGAGCTTTGATTGTTATTGAAATGAATGCAAATAACTATTCTCTCCATGAAATCTCGCAAATTGTGGAAGGAAACGATGCAAAAATATTGACACTTTATATTGAAACCCAGGCGGGTAGTAACACTGTAGAACTAACTTTAAAAATTAATACAACAAATTTATCGCCGATTATGCAAGCATTCGAACGATTCAATTATTCGATAAAATCGACATATTTCGAAGATGAACAGATGAACAATTTCTATATGAACAGATATGATGAATTTATGCATTATATTAATATCTCATAGAATTCTGATGGTCTGATTGTAAATCTCTATAAATGACAAATATGAAGCTGAATGCCTGATTTTCAAACTATAAACAAAATATCTTTTCAATGAAAATTACCGTTTACGGACAAACTATAAACAAAGGGTTTTATCAATCAATAATTGATTTTTTCGAAAAACTCAAAAAGAACAAGATTGAAATTTATGTTTTCAAAACATTATATGAATTTTTGCTGAACGAATTAAAATTTAAACCTGAAATTGCAGGCACATTTAGCGAAAATGATGAAATTGACAATGACGTAGATTTTATGTTTAGCATTGGAGGCGATGGTACTTTCTTAGAAACTATTCATTATGTAAAGAAAAACAACATTCCTGTGGTAGGTATAAATAGCGGAAGGCTTGGATTTTTGGCAGATATTTCAAGTGAAGAAATATCAAATGCTATTGATATGATTTTATCAAAACAATACTCAATTGAAGAAAGAGTTTTGCTGGAACTACATACCGAAAATAATTTGTTTGGTCGATATAATTATGCATTGAACGAACTTACTGTACATAGAAAAGATACAGCTTCGATGATCACTATCAATGCCTATTTTAATAATGAATATCTAAATACCTATTGGGCAGACGGTTTGATTATTTCAACACCAACCGGCTCAACGGCATACTCACTAAGTGTTGGAGGTCCAATTGTAATTCCAAATTCACAGAATTTTATTATTACTCCAATTTCGCCACACAATCTGACAGTTCGACCAATTGTTGTACCGGACGACAATGAAATTACACTAAAAGTAGAAAGTAGAGTTAAAAACTATCTTGTTACTTTAGATTTTCGATCGCGAATAATTGAGCCATCTGTTGAATTAACAATAAGAAAAGCAAATTTCACTGTTAAAGTATTGAAATTGAATAATCAAAATTATTTCAAAACCTTAAGAAATAAATTGATGTGGGGAGCTGATAAGAGGAACTAAGTTAATTTTGAAATATATAGCTTTTGATGTCAGACATTTATAAAATAAAAGATCGGAATTATAAATCTTTAGTTAACAATAGGAAATGAATGCCGATATAAAAAATTAGCATGAAATGAAACCATATGGACGACATGTCTGCGTGAGTGGGTGAAACAAAAAGAAATAACAATATGAGAACAATTTTTTTTTATTTAGCATTTAAATTTTCCTTATTGGCTACAAATATTGATTCGCGAATAAAAGAGAAGTATCATAAGTACCCAACTATTAAGTATTGTCACAATTATTCAGGAGGGTTATTTGAAGAATATTCTGATTGGCTTTATTTCGATGATTTTAATTATTTCAAACTATATTCATCATACCCAAAAAAAAAGAATAGTTTCTATATTATTGGCTTAGCCTGATTAATTCATAAACTTTTTTTTCATAAACGTTTCTACAATTTTCATGCTCAAATATATTAACATTGATGAGTTTTAGTTAATTTTTTTATTCAATTTTAAATTTTACCGAATTTTATTTTGAATGATTCTAA
>JABHKC010000006.1 GCA_018692315.1 Bacteroidota bacterium
ATTTTTATAAAATAATTTATTTTTGATGATATTTCTATTTTCTTTCATGCAGTAAATGCTTTTGTATTAGACAAATGAAAAAAATAGAAATATCGCAAAAAGAGATGTTTTTAATTTTGAACTGTTTTCTTAGAGGCACTAAATATAATAATGGAATTACTGTTTTGAACTACCATTGTTTCATAAATACAAAAACCCTCTCAAAATTGGGAGGGTTTTTAAAATTATATTTTCCAGAATGAATATCAAATCAAATGCCAACAGAGATTATGTTCATTTTTTTATATCTTGTAGTTGTCAGGCACTTGAATATTTGCCCAATTTTCTTTTCTTTTTATTCGTGTAACTTGCATTTCGCTAATAGCAAATAGTTTAGCAAGAACATTTTGTTTAATACCTTTCTCTAACATATACTTTAATAGTATGACATCGTCTGAAACTAATTTAGCAGCAGTTGAAGATTTTCCGGTTTTTTCTACATTGCTTTTCAATTTATCTTGTATTCGTTTGTAGCTTTCTTTGGTTGTTACCCATTGAAGGTTTTTATAGTGATTGTTAAGTTTATTCCAATCTAAATGAATTACTTTGGCTTGAGTAGTATCTTCTTTTTTCACAAAAGCATCGGCAACTAATTTATGCACATAAAATTGCTTCTTTTTTTTGCCAACCATAAAACTATAGGCATTAAAACCCTTTATATTGCTAACTTTTACAATTTTTCCTTCTTTAGGCGAATGGCAGAAACTTTTTATTCGACCGTAGTTGCTCACCTGATATTTATCTTTAGTGAAATCTAAATATTTCCACTCTTCGTTCTCATATGTCATTTTCTCTTTTTCCATAACATTCTCTATTAAAATGCAAAAGTAAACAATTTTTTTCAATTGAATAGACACATATGTTAATAGTTTATTTACATTTTGGCAAACCGATTCAAACTCCTTATGATTTGTATAAACTTTATAGCAAAAATATTTGCATTTTTCATAATACTATACTTCTCTAAAAAAAGTAATTTCATTGGTTTAGATCAAAATCTTATCAGAAAAGTTTAGAATTTCTCATCATATTTCGTCCATAGAAAATCGCCTAAAGACCATGCTTTATCTACAACTTTTATTCCCCATTTGTTTGTATAATCGGTGAGGAACTTTTTTCGTTTTTTTGAATTTGTGATATCCTGAGCTTGTTTTTCAATCTTTTCTTGATTTTCAAATAACTCTTTTTGCCAAGGTCCCCAAACTGCATCAACATCTTGTCTCATGTCACCCCAACGTTGAGCAGCAGTGGTTCCTAAATAATTGAAAGCCCACCAAGCAGATTTTCTAGACATACCCGTAACTCGTCCTGGAGTTTTATAAGATTCCGGCAAGTCTGTTACGCTACAATAAACCGGAATATATATCGAACTAGCAATATTATCCTGTGCCAGCCATACACATCCTCCAATATAGTCGGGCAGCCAATCTCTCGATTGAGTTATAGTTCCATACATAGTGTACCATCTGGCAATTGTACGTTCGCCACGCCAATCCCAGCCGCCATTTATTTTAAATACTTTATTCATATCATATGGCATAAACGGATTTGCAAGCGGCGACAATACAGTTTTTCCGCTATCGTTGGTTACGGTAATGTTTTTCACAAAATTAAAAGGTGTATTTTCATAATAATCCTGAAATAGTTCAACCATTTTTTCAAGCGAAACTTGTTTGTCCGGTTTCACAGAAAATGGATAATTCTCGGCATTAGGATCTAATTTTAAAGAAGGTGCAACTAAATCGAAAACCCGCCATTCTCTTCGGCGTGCAGCAAAAGATGTCCTGCCTTCCGGTGCATATGCGTAACAAAATTGGAATTCTCCATCTCTTTTTTCATTCCACCAATTGTTTTCTATTGCAATCTCAAATATATTTTTCGAAGCCATAAAAAAATCGGAATTCGAAATATCAATTTGTTTAATTGTGCTTGCATTTGCGTTCACGCTAATATGATTATCTGGCACTCTTTGTGCAACCCAAACCGCCCCTACTTTATTTTTTCCCGGACCCACAATTTCGAAATGCCAGACTTCCTTTTTGTCGGCAATAGTCAAACATTCGCCGGCATCGCGCCAACCATATTTTGCAGTAAGTTCACCGGCAAGTTTTATAGCTTCACGTGCAGTGCTCGTTCTTTCGAGCATTATTTGAACAAGTCGCTGACAATCAATAAGTCCTGCATCAGATTGAAGTTCTTCTCTTCCTCCAAAAGTAGATTCACCTATAGCAAGTTGTTTTTCGTTCATGCACGGATATGCTGTATTTATATAGCCAAAAGTATTTTCTTTTTGGGGAATTTCTCCAATTTTTTCATGACCATAAATTGGCATTGCAAAAGTATCCACTTTCACTCTTTTGTACATTGGCATTTTTGAATTTTTGTCATGCTTTTTTGCAGGAGCAATATCCATCCATGAACGTGTTCTATGGCTATCGTCTGTGTGCGAGGTCATTACAGAACCATCCGCAGATGCATTTTTCCCAACGGTGATTGATGTACATCCGTCAGGAAAATTGTTTTCCCAATCGGTTTTGATAATTTGTGAATTTGCATTTACGTAAATAAATAAAAATGCAAGGAAAAAATAATTTGAAAATCTCATAGTAAAATATTTAGTTTTTGTTTAAAATGTCAGTTATAATATTGGCTGATTGAGTTTTATTCATTTTCAGTAATAAATTTCTAAAGCTCAAAAGTTCGTTTGATTTGCCGTAACTAATTAGCTTTTGATCGCTTAACGATCTGATTGAACTATATATATCATCAGGATTTATATTTCTATATAAATACTCGGAAAAATGCGAAATAGGTTTATGTATTATTTTATTTATTTTCGAATCGATAGTATTTTTTGACGGTAAGTTTGTATTAGTCAGAAGGATAAAAGTCAATGAATCCTCAACATGTTTTTCATATGTATTCCTGAAACCGCTCCATTGGCCATGATGATAAACTACCTTTTTCCTGTTATATTCTTTCAATCGAAAACCGAAACCGTAGGAAATTTTACGCCCATTCTTCAAACTGCCTTTTGAGTATGCCTCATCAAGCGTTTCTCTGGATACGAGGGTGGCATTATTCAAAGCTTGATCCCATTTATATAGGTCTTCTACTGTAGAATTAATTCCTTTGTCGCCAACTGTTCCATCATTTACATTATCGTAAATTTTTGTTCTACGCCAGGAGTTTTTGTAACCGTTTACTTTTTTTTGTGGATATTTTTTTTCAAATGCACTGCTATAAACAAAAGTATTTTGCATTTCTAATGGATCGAAAATTTCTTTTTTCAGATAATCTGAAAAGTATTTCATTGTAATTTCTTCGACAATTGCGGCAAGAAGAGCATAATTTGTGTTGCTATATTCAAAACGAGTTCCCGATCTAAAGTTTTGTGGAAGTTTGTGTTTTTCCAGTAATTTCACCATATCGTCGTTGTATGGATAGCCTTTGTTTTTTAAGTCCCAATAATGTTCTAACAACCACATATAATTTTGCAAGCCCGAAGTATGATTTAGTAAATGCCTTATTGTCATGGTTTTATATGGCAAATTAGGAAAATATAATGTTACCTTATCATCGAAAGTTAATCTACCATTTTCTTTCAAAATCATAATAGCCATGGCTGTAAATTGCTTACTTACAGAGGCTAATTGAAAAATTGAATTTGAATTTAATTCTTCCTTAGTTTTAAGATTCGAGTATCCGAAAGATTTGTTATAAATTAGCCTGTCCTTTCGGGAAACCAAAATATTGCCATTAAATCTATAATTGGGTTTTGCAATTCTCATGAATGAATCAAGCGAATTAACTTGCTGACGGTAAATAAATTGAAAAATTTTGTCTTTCTCGGCATCAGAGTAGTATTCGTATTCATTGCTACTATTTTTTGCTTTAGATCTATAACGTTTAGTAAAATCAATTTTCTGTAATGGTTTTTTTTCAAATAATGAATTGATAATCAAGCTTCCCGAAATGAGAATCAGTATTAAGGCAATATATTTAGAAACCTTCTTCATAATCGCCGCAAAGTTATTATAAAATTGTATTTCTGAAATTCCTAATAAAACCAAAATCGTGAACTCCCTTTTGCTAATATTTTTTTACTTTTACAGAATAAATCCAAACTAAAGATTTCGATTATGCCAATTTTTTTATCAATAGCAAGCTCAATAATTGCTTACCTTATAACAAAAGGTGCAGGCAAAATTTCAAAATTATTAGAAGATAATCGCTCGGAATTTGTAAAACGATTATCAAATCTTATTGATGAAACTATTGATGAATATTCTATTGCTCATCCTTTTGAAAAAGAAAACCCAGGGCAATGTACTTTTTACAAATCTGATATTAATATAAAAGAATTAATGAAATTCAGGTTTTATGAAAATTACAATTTTGAAAAAGTAATTGCCGAATTTGATAAAAACAAAAACATAGTTTATGAAAAAGATGAAGTAGAAGAATTTTTCAAGCTTTTTGAAGAAAAGTTAGAAAAGGATGATTTATTAAAACAACTGGAAAGAAATGAAAATTATATAGATAAGATTTATGAGAATTCTGAAGATCTTAAGGAAATAAAGGAAATTGTTTCTAACCTGAGACCGGAAGATTTAAAAGAAAATCCTCAAAACTACAATCTGCCCGCACCACCCGAATTTTTTGTAGGAAGAGAAAAAAAACTAAAAGAAATTCATGAAAAACTTTCTGAAAATGAGCCACTACTATTAGTGAACGGCCTTGGTGGAATTGGCAAAACATATATTGCTCAAAAATATATTTATAGCCCTGAATATTCCAAAAATTACCAACGAATTTTTTGGATTCCGATAGACACATATTTGCAGGACAATTTTATCAGCCATATGCAAATTGCTCTGAATCTGAAATTTACTGAGGCAAAAAACAATCAGGACAAATTGCAAATAATAAAAAATGCCTTACAAAAATTCCAAAACGACAACAATTTACTGATAATTGATAATGCAAACAAAAGCGAGCAAATTATCCGTAATAAAGCTTTTTTGCGATCGCTGCAATGGAAGGTATTGATTACTTCAAGGGTAAATCCTGAAAGCACAAATTATATAGAAATTGACAAATTGCCCTTGAAAGATGCGAGGAAGTTGTTTGAAAAACATTATGGAGCGGGAACTTTGACAAACATAGAGAAACTTAATGAACTTTTGGAACATATAAACCGCCACAGCCTGCTCACCGAACTGCTTGCAAAAATTGGAAAACTCCGAAATTTCTCAGCAAAACAATTATTAGATTTGCTGGAAAAGGAAGATTTCAAACACCCCGAATTACAAAGAGAAATTGAAATTGGCTCACATTCCGCTAACAATGAACTAAAACAAACCCGTCTTAAAATTTATATAAAAACTCTTTTCGAGCCTGAGAAAATTGATGATAAGGAAAAACAAAAACTGCTACGGTATTTTTCGGTTTTGCCGGCACAGGAAATTTCTATGGATTTGCTTAAAAAATTTGTAAAACCCGAAAAAGAAATTGAATTTGAAGAAGGTATTTCTGAACTATACCAAAACGGCTGGTTTACGAAAAACCAGAACAAATATAAAATGCACCAGCTTGTGCAAGCTGTGGTGTTCGACAATCTGAAACCGGATTTGGAAAATTGTTTTGAGCTTATTGATAATTTTGCCGGATTATTGTCCATTGATGCTTACGGTAATCGCTTAGAACTTACAAAATATATTCCATTTGCTGAAAGTATTGTTAATATTTTTTATAATGAAGAAACTTTCCAAAAGGATGCAATAAAAAATCTTGCAACCTTAATAAACAATCTTGCTTTAGTTGTAGAAAATCTTGGCGATTATAATAAATCTCTTGAATTTCATAAAAAAGCAATAAAAATCTGGGAGGAAGTTCTTCCTGCAAATCATCCTGATTTGGCTACTTCTTATAATAATGTGGCATTAACATATGGCTATCTTTGCGATTATAATAAATCTCTTGAATTTGGTCTGAAAGACATAAAAATCTGTAAGGAAGTTCTTCCTGCAAATCATCCTTCTTTGGCTACTTCTTATAATAATGTGGCAGAGACTTATCGCTATCTTGGCGATTATAATAAATCTCTTGAATTTCATAAAAAAGCAATGAAAATCAATGAGGAAGTTCTTCCTGCAAATCATCCTTCTTTGGCTGTTTCTTATTGGAATATTGCAGCAACTTATTATGATTTAAAAAAAAATGAGCTAGCAAAAGAATATATCGACAAATCTGTAGATATTTTTGAAAATGCTTTGCCTGCAAATCATCCTTATATAAAAAATGCAAAAAGCTGGCAGGAAGTTATTTATAAAGCCATGGGTTTGCTATAATTTTATAGTTATGGAAAATACCCTGCGGGTTTTGAAAACCCGCAGGGTATAAACACTTGAAAACCAAAAACCTGACAGCTTTTCAAAAGCTGTCAACTTTAATAGAATAGAACTTTTTACAAATCCTTAAAATCCTTCTATATTTGCCAAAAATTGAATTTTATTTTGAGCGAAAACAAAAAAATATATTTTGCCTCCGATCTTCATCTCGGGATGCCAAGCTACGAAAAGGCTCTCTGGAGAGAGAAGCTATTTGTAAATTGGTTAGATAGTATAAAATCGGATGCGGAAGAAATTTATCTGCTTGGCGATATTTTCGATTTTTGGTACGAGTATAAACGAGTTGTGCCACGAGGTTTTACCCGATTTTTGGGGAAAATTTCGGAGATTTGCGATTCGGGAATTCCAGTTCACTTTTTCACTGGAAACCACGACATCTGGGTTTTCGATTATTTGCAAAAAGAAACAGGCGTAATTTTGCACAGAAAACCATTAGTTAAAACTATAAATGCTAAAAAATTCTATCTTGCTCATGGCGACGGTTTAGGTCCATTCGACCGTAAGTTTAAAATCATGAAAAATGTTTTTACAAACAAATTTGCTCAATGGATGTTTTCGCGGCTTCACCCGAATTTTTCTGTGGCAATTGGCAACTATTGGTCGGTAAGTAAACGAGTAAATTATAAGTATCCGGAATATAAGGGCGAAGATAAAGAATGGTTGATTTTATATGCAAAATCGCTATTAGAAAAAGAGCATTTCGATTATTTTATTTTTGGACATCGACATTTGCCTATTGAATTGATGCTAAACGAAACTTCAAAATTTTTAAATCTTGGAGATTGGTTACACAATTTCACTTATGGAGTTTTTGATGGAGAAGATGTTTCCCTGAAAAAGTTTAAAGACTGAGACAAAAATTATCGGCATTCTACTTTAAGTTCCAAAACGAAAATATCAGATTTTCAGTTTAATAAACACCAAAACGTTTTACATCAGCCAGTTGGTTTCCTTGAATAAGTCTAATTATAAAATATCCTGATTTTAGCTTCGACTTAGAGAACTTAATTTGTTTTTTACCTTCTGGCAAAAATTGCGAAAACTGTGTGATTTTATTTCCGAGCAGGTTGTAAATTTCAATGGAAATATCACTAGCTCTATCATTATAAAAATCAATTGAAACTTCATTATAAGAAGAAATACCTAATATTTCAGCTTTTCTAACAAATGCTATTTCATCTTCGGTAGCAATAGATTGGCAACCGCTAATAATTGCAGGAATATCTGTCAAGCTACATGGTTTCATAGTATGATCGGAGCAGACTACAAAATGCTGAGGTGTGTAGGTAATATTATATAAAGTCAAAACAGAATCAACAGCATTTGTAGCAAAACATGGATAAGTTCCTCCATAGGTAATCAAAAAACTGTCAATTTCGGAATTTGTTCCCCAAAGCGATTCAATGCCCCAAACCCATACATCTGTGCCGGTAGCACCTGAATTTTGCCAAATAGTTTCTAAAGACGGAACACCAACCTGACATGAGCTACAATTTACCGAAAAGAAATCTAAAACTATAGTTTTACCTGCATCCAGCTCATCATAAAGGTTATAGCTATTACCTTCGGTATCGGTAAAACTAAAATTTGGAGCAATTATTTGTGAGAAATTTGTGTTGGTAAAAAATATAAAAATAGAAAGAACAAGTATAACTTTTTTCATAATATCAAATTTAAAAATAAAGCAATTTCCTTACAAAAAAAATGCCAAAAAAACATTTTTTGAATTTATATTCTTGATTGGGAAATTGCAAATCCCTCTAAATCAGAAATTACAATTCAAAAGCTGAAGTATCATTAATATTTTACAAATAGTTTTGTCATACTTCTCGTAGAGCTAACAATTCTAATAGCATAAACAGAATTCTGAATTTTCGTTAACTTAATTGATTGATCGCTATCAGAAATAATACCGTATTGTACGATTTTTCCATCTAAACTTGATATTTCATAAGTGAATTTTTCTGCTATTGGCGATAAAATATATAATTTGTCTTCACCGGAATCAAAAACTATTGAAAAAGTCTGTTGGCTATCCTGAACAGCCAAAATATCGTGTTCGCATGGCAGAGAATATGCTTTTCCTGGGGAGCCTCCCGGGCAACCAACAAACCAATTCTGCGGCAAATTGTTGCCGATATTAATATTATCGAGCTCTAAAGTAGCCCCAAGATTGTTTAGGTTTGGCCAATTGTTTGTTTGTTCGTAATCGACTATGTCTATCAAAAATCCATCGGAATCGTATAAGTTAATACAATCGTTCGAGCCTAATTTCCAATTGAATGAACCTACAAAATTGTTTACGGAAGGATAGAATGACGAAAACTCTTCAGCATTACAGCAAATTACAAGATAGTTTTGTGAGGCCAAAACTGTACCGATCGGAATGGTAAACGAATTTAATTTATTTTCATCTTTTATTGTCCAACCCGACATATCTATCGAAGTGCTACTTTTATTATATAACTCGAACCAATCGCCGGAAGCATAGTCTGGATTTGTGTTTTCAAAGTTTATTTCACTAATTACAATTTTGCTTAAATAAAATGAATTGCAATAAACTCCGCTGCCATACAAATTATTATCAATCCAGATTGTCCGCTCAGAAATATAATTTTTCAGATAGTTAATTTCTTCATCATGAGTATTTCCAACAAAATAGTTTGGCCAAACATAATTGCCCAGAATATTCCATTTCTCAAAATTTCTATCAATTGCCTCACCCAAATAGCCTGTTAGAGAATCAATTTTTTCATAGATATTTGCCTCAGAAAGAATAGAATTTCTTAATTCATCCCATCTGCATCGGAGCAAATCCTGAAAATCGTTGTCCTCTTGTAGTCGTTTTAAGTGAAAAGGGATAACATCTATAACATATGGATTTTCTAAAGCCCAACCACTTGTCATCCAGCCACTGCCATAATCAGCATTTCCAAAACCCAAATTAAAATCCCAAACCGGTCCTGCAAATATTTTACCTCCTTTGGAGTCTCGCACTTTAGTGTAAAAATTGCTCAATCTGTAGGCATCAACATTAAAAGTTAGTTCCTGAATAATAAAATAATCGACGAAAGAATGAATGTCGATATAATTTCTATAACCATATTGTATATCGGTGAAATTGCTTCCTGCTAATGAGTATTCGAAAGATGAAACATATTGCTGAATATATACTGATTGCTCCGCTGTAATATCGTCTCTGTCGGGATATTCATATTGATACTGCAAATTCAGACTATTTCCATTAAATGATGAAATTGGAGAAGGCCAGTCGTAAGTACCAGTTTCATCGGCCCAATCAACTTTGTAAATATAACCACCGGTCAAGGAATCTCCAGAGTTATCGTCATTGTCAACTTTATCAATAGACAACCTTTTTTTATCCCGTTTAATTTTCTCCATCAAAACGTATATTCCTCTATATTCGGAATCGATAAAAAGCTCGCAATAAACGCATCTAACAGCATACCAGCCCATTTCACGTGCAAGTTCATAAACCAGAACATTTCTAAGCAGTGATTTGTCAGTATATGGGGCATAAAGTATCCAGTCATTTTCTTCAGGCATTCCTAATAATGGTATATTAAGATTTTCGCCATTTTCTAATTGTGTTTCAAAAGCATACGATTTTTTATCGAACATTTGGGTACTGCTTCCTCTGATTTCGATATTTATTTTGCATTCAGTATTTGCTTGATCTAAAGTTGAATTAAATAGTCCATCACTATTTTCAAAAGTTTTCATATCTGCAACAATTCTATAATCGTCGATAATTTGTTGATTGTTAGTATTAATCGAGATGATAGGTAAATGTGAACTAAATGCAAAATGATTTGAATCAAACCATTCAGGAAGTAGGCTTGCATTAGAATTTGTATCTGAAGTAGCGACGAATAAAAATGGAATTGCCGACAAATCGCTTGAACTTGTTCCGTAATTGTGTATCTGTATAGCAAGTACATTGTTTCCTGCAAGCATTATAGTATCCAAAGAGCTTGGCGGAATTGCAAAATATTCAGGTATTCCACCTTGATACATTTGGGCTTCATGTATATTATTATCAGCATATGTGTTGTAGGATGGAATTTGTCCGAAAACTCCTATGTTTCCTCTTGCTATCTCTTTTCCGTTGAGGTAGGCAACAAAAGCATCATCATAATCTATATAAAAAAGAGCTCCCTCAATGAAAGAAGTATCAGATAAATTGAATGTCTTTCGTAAGTAAATTGAATTTACAGGCTGAATTTCAGTTGAATCGTCGCCATCGCCATATCCAAAACCTCCAGCACCTTCAAGCCAAAAACTATCATTGAACTGAATATCAGACCAATCTGTAGGTGGCTCCTGAGTTCCTAAAAAATATTTCCAATTGTCTGAAGCTTCAACTACCTTTTCCCAATGGTCAATTTGGCTAAATGAATTTTTTGCAAATATTGATACAAAAAAAATTATTAGAATCGTGCTAAATATATTTTTCATAAAGGTAAAGGTATGAATAATTTACAATAATTAAATCAGGAAATAAAAATCAAATATTAAAAGATTTTTTCAAAAAAAAAGAGAGCAAGAAAAAATCTTGCTCTCTTTTCTATAAATAATTCAAAAACTATTTTACAACTTGAAATTTATCACTCATTACTTCATTTCCTATTTTTACTTTGAAAAAATAAGAACCTGAAGTATAGTTGTCAAGATCAAGCTCAAAATTATAATTTCTACTTTCGAGTGTTGCATTTACAATCTGATCTACTTGTACACCCAAAACATTGTAAATGTTAATTTGAACAAGTTGAGTTTCTTCAACATTCAGGTTAATATTAAATTTTGTTGAAGCAGGATTTGGATAAGATTCTACAAATAATTGTTCCTGAATTGAAGATTTAGCTACTACACTTATTCCGTTGTCTGAATAGGAACTATTTCCGGTTTTCCAGTCTTTAATGTCAATAACAAATTCTCTATTTAATTGCTTCGACCAATATTTTAAAACAATGTCATCGCCTAATTCAATACCTTCATTGTCCAAATTTGTTTTACCCCAAACTGTCAGGGCTAAATTTTTGTTATTGTACACAGCACTTCCAATCAATTGATCTTCTTTATCGAAAGCTCCAATTTGATCGCCTGAATTAATATTAAAATCCCAACAATCATTTGGAAATCCGATAGTCATATTGCTACCAGTAACAATATTTTGCTTGTAATAATCAGGGCTTATAAAATCAGACTTTGCAAAATTTGAAGTTGCGTTTGCAGGATAAGTAAATACTACTGCATTTATCAATTTTATCTGATATCCTTCGCCCGGATTTAAGTTACCTATTCCGTTTATTCCATAAGTTGGCCAATAAACTAAACCATTTGTATTTTTAACAATAGTTATATCATTTTCTATTGAACTAAACATTTGAGTAGCATCTGCCGAAGAAGTCCTTAGATATGCAATTATACTCCAACCTTGATCAATTGAAAGTGGAGTTGCCTCTGGTTGTACTGGCAGCCCAACAAAATCAACAGATTGAGGGGTATTAAATTTAGCATAATAACCTTCTCCTATTGTTAAAGAACCTATCACATTGATGTTGAAAAGTGGCCAATAAATACTTCCAACAGAATTTTTCACTAGAACAAGCTCAGAAACTACTGGTGCGAAAACACTATCAAGTAATGGCTCGAATACATCAACATAGGTTGAAAAAATAGTCCAACCGGTGCTAAAATTAACTGATTGTGTAACTTGTGATACATATGATGAGTTGTTTGTGGCAAGCTCATCAGTAAATACCTCAAGAACTCCATTGATTACTGAAGTTATTGTTCCACTTTGTAAATAAGAAACTAAAACAATTGAACTTGATTCGATAATATCAGTTACTGTAAGATCTATAATTGAGTCATTCAATGCATCTAATGCAGTTGATACAACAGCATTTGCGGCTCCATCTACCATCACTACAAAATTTTCTGCATTCAGTGGATTTTGTTCCATTGCATCATCAAATTTCAATTTTAGAGTCATTCCATCAGTTGCAACTTCTGCTTCATCCAATACTGGCGAGGTAGCAGGAAGTGTAAATGCTGGACCTTCAATATCATCGACAAAATAATTTCCTTCCATAACAACACCGGAATTCACCATAATAACTAATTTGTCTAAATCTGTACGGTTGGCAGCAGAACTGAAATCTAAAACAGCAATTTCCCAGTTATTAGTATCTGAAACTGTATAGTTAGCAGTTACTTCTGTTGTCCAAGGTTCCGTAAGTTCATTGTTTTGAAGTTTAAATGAAAATGTAACTATTGATTCACTATAAACCTTCATTTGGAATGTATTACTTTCAGATAAATCCAATTTGTCTCCTAAAATAGCAAAACTGTGAGTCCATTCGCTTGAAGTAGCTGATTTGTAAAAATCTCCAACTTTTTGGCTAATATTTCCAACTGTATTTGGATTCATAGCTTCCACGTCAAAATCACCGCCGGCTTGTCCGTCCCAGAAACCCCATACTAAACCACTGGCATCATCAAAATTTTCGTATGAAACAAGAGGTGCTTCTCCTAATTCTATATCATCTATATAAAATGTATTGTCAGCAAAAGAAGCAAAATCTAAAAAGAGAACCATTTTATCATATAATCCGGAACTTGCTCCAGTGAAATCGAAAACTAATTCTTGCCAACCATTTACGAAAGTAATATTTTGAGAATTCTCAACAAATCCTCCTGTTCCGCTTTGAGTTTCCAACTTCAATAAAGCAGTACAAGCAATAGGAGAATAAACTTTTACGTGAATATATTCATAAGTAGAAAAATCGACAGTAGTTTGCAAATTGCTGTAAACATGAGAATATTGTTCAAAACCCCGTACCCATTGGGCTACAGAATCACTCGTATTTAGTCCTGTCATACTTGGATTTGCAACTTTCATTGGAAAGTTTGGCCAACCTTCAAAAACTTCATTTTCGTTCATATCAAAATCGTTGAAAATTGTATATGTAGGATTAACTACAGTAGTATCAACAAATTCAATATCATCCCAATAATATTCATTTCCAGTACCATAATTACCAAAGTTGAAGAAAACTGCAATTTTATCATAAACATTGGATAAGTTCAAAGCAGGAGTTCCGTTTGCCAGATCGAAAACTATAGTTTCCCATGCATTCTCAACTGTTGTATATTCAAGAGTTTCGCTAGAGATACCTCCATTGGTTTTATCTTCAACTTTCATCAAAATAGGAATTCCAATTGCAGGAGAATATACTCTCATGCTCATTTGGGTTTGTGTTGCTGTGAATGGAATTGGATTTGCCAATCCACTTGAATTTCCAACAACAGCAGCACCCGACCATGTTTCAGCTCCTGTAGCTTTTATAGTTTTTGCAACCATGTTAGTTGGGTCAACAGGATCGACTACTAATTCAGCAATATCTCCACCCCAGGTTTCAAATGTATAATCAACTGCTGCATCATCAAAAGTTATTGGTAAATCTACTGGTTCTGCGGTGAAAGGAACAAATTCTACATCATCCCAATAAAATACGTCCCCTGCTCCATAACTACCAAAATCGAAAAAGATACTAGCTTTATCATATGTCCATGATAAATCTAAAGCAGTTGTTCCAACTGCATTATTTGTAAAATCAAATAAAATTGTTTCCCATCCATTTGCTACAGTTGTAAGGCTCTGAGTTTCACACGAATGAGTTGGGTCTAAATGATCTTCAACTTTTAATAAAATTGGAGTACCAATAGCAGGAGAATAGACTTTTACACTCATTTTATTATCAATAGCAGTAAATGGAATAGCAGTAGCAAAACCATTTCCTCCAATTGTTGTTCCTGCCCAGGTTTCAGCACCGGCATTTTTTGTAGTTATTGCAACAATATTTGCACCACCAACAGGATCTGTTCCCAAAACGGTTGAAGTACTACCAAAATCAACGAGTAAATAATCAACTGTTGAGGATTCGAAATCAACAGGAAGGTCAACTTGTGCAAGTGATGCAGCTGCTAATTGAACATCATCGAAATAGAAAGTATCGGTGCCCCATGTAGCAAAATCGAAAAATAAGATTAACTTATCATAAACTCCGGATGTAGCTCCAGTGAAATTAAATGATAGTGTTTCCCAAGTGTTAACTCCAGAAATGTTCATTGAAACCTCTAGAGGTAATGCACCCAATGAACTTTCCAGCTTACATAATACGGTACAAGAAATTGGCGAATAAACTTTTGCTTCAATAGCTTGATAAGTCGAAAAATCGATTGGTGTAGAAAGGTCGGAATAAGCATGGGCCCATTGGTCTCCGCCTCGTGCCCAACAACCTACGCTATCGCTGGTGTTAATTCCTGAAGGATATGGATTAGCAACTTTTACTGTTGGAATTGGCCAACCGGTAAATTCTTCATTTTCGTTAGCATCAAAATCAGTAAAAATCGTATAGCTTGGATTAACGACCACAGTATTGTCAAATTCTACATCATCCCAATAATAAATTTCACCAGCACCGGCTGTCCCAAAATTGAAAAAGATCACAGCTTTATCATAAGTGTTAGTAATTGAGAATGAACCACCAGTAGTAGCACTATAATCAAATGTTAAAGTTTCCCAGGCATTGGCAACAGTAGTAGTATCTTGCGTTTCGGCAAAAATTCCAGGATTTGTTTCATCTTCAATCTTTAACATTACAGGAGTTCCTACTGATGGTGAAAAAACCTTTATTGTCATTTTTGCTTGAGTAGCAGTAAAAGGTATAGCATTAGCAAAACCTTCTTCAGGTGGGCCTGCTGTGGCAAGTGTGGTTCCTGCCCAGGTTTCTGCTCCAACTCCCTTTGTAGTTTGTACAACTTGATTTGTTCCTCCTGCTGGATCTGTCATAAAAATTGAAGCTGTTCCTCCAAAATCGATTGTCGAATAATTTACAGTTGTATCATCAAAGTTAACTGGTAAGTCCATCTGAGATAATGGAATGGTAATATTTTCACAGTTTGCAGCAAAAGGAACAGTAATATCTGCTTGGCTTAATTGCCAATTTCCTCCAAACGTAAGTTTGCTCCATAATATATTCAGAACAACATCAGCGGGAGGTACACTCCAGGTTAAAGTCCTTCTTATTTTTCCTGCTACAGAAGTGTCTGGATCAGAAATTGTTGCCCCACTGCCACCTGATACTAATAGAAAATTCACCGGGTCGGCTGTTGCCGATTCAATTTCAACATACATTGAAGTAGCATCAACATTGGTGATTGTTAGGTTGATTCCTGAGTTTACTTCAGCAGGTATATTAAAATGAGTTGTATAAGTTTCGCAATATGCAGAAGTACTGCTTGGGGTACCTGTTGTATCTGGTGGTAGAAATTCTACATTGTCCCAATAATAAGTTTTGGATCCGGCTGTAGCTCCATCTGTTCCAAAGTTGAAAAAGATAGAAGCCTTGTCATAGGTATTCACCAGATTTAGAGCTGGCGTTGCTGTAACTTGATTACTAAAATCAAACTCCAAAGTATCCCATGCGTTGGCAATTGTCGTAAGGGCTTCAGTTTCAACATAAATTCCTCCATTAGCTGCATCTTCAACCTTCAAACGAACAGGAATACCAGCATCAGGTGAATAAACCAAAATTGACATTATAGTTGCATCGGCTGTAAATGGAATAGCATTGGCAAATCCAGCTGCGGTACTAATTGTTGTACCTGCCCAGGTTTCTGCTGTTACACCTTTTGTTGTAATTGCTACAACATTTGAAGAATTCAACGGATCGGCACCTAAAACTGTGGCATTATTTCCAAAATCTGTAACTGTATAATCTACAGTAACATCTTCGAAAGTTACAGGTAAATCAATTTGGTTCAATACAGTTCCAGTAGGAGCAATTAATTCAAGATCATCAAAATAAAATGTGTCTGTTCCAAAACTGGCAATATCAAAAAAGATTATTATCTTATCATAGACACCTGACTGAGCAAAAGAAAAATCAAAGGAAAGCAATTCCCAAGTGTTTGGAGTAGAAATGTTTAGAGAAATCTCAACAGGTGGAGTTCCTGCTTGATCTTCAAGCTTCAACAAAACTGAGCTTGCAATTGGCGAATACACTTTCAACTCAAAAATATTGTTAGTAGAAAGGTCTAAATCGCTAGCCAAATCGGCATAACAATGTGCCCACTGTTCGCCACCTCGAGCCCATAGACCAATGCTATCACTAACATTTATACCTGACTGAAATGAATTAAAAACTTGTTGAGGCGCATTTGGCCAACCAGTAAAAGTAAGGTTCTGGTTACCTTCAAAATCTGTAAATACTTGAGCAAAACTTACCGTAATGCTAAGCATTCCAATTAATAGAATAAAAATTTTCTTCATTTTAATTAATTTTAGTTTGACAAAAAATATTTTAACTTTCAGATCACAAAAATAATGAAGACTGAGTGAATAATCATTATTTTATACTACATCAAAAACTAAATTAAATTACATCAAAAATTCATCAATAGTAATCTATAATAGTCAAATACAGCACTTTAAGCATTTCAAACACTTCGTCAAAAAACGAACAAATCCGAAATTTGCATTTTTGTGTGTGAGTAACTGCAAATACAAAAAATTGATTTATTAAGCTCAGAGCTGAAATATTATTATGCAAAACTTTCTTATCAAGCTTGCATTTTCAGGAAGTAAAATTCGAAATTGGCAAGCAAAGAAATATGTGCTAATTAGTGGTTACACAATTATATGCTATATTGAGTGAAATAGCTTTGAATATGAACCAATTTGAAAATTATATGGTTGATCTATTTAATTATAAATTTTCCAATTGCCCGATTTTCACTACCCAATTCTTCAATTATGTATAGACCAGCTTGAAATTTTGAAATATCAATGTAAGTTGATTCTTCCATTGTTTCATTGGAATATTTACATTCTCCAAATATATTGTAAATCCGGATGTGTTTTTTAGATTGCAAACCAGAGATTTTAATAAAATCTGTTGCAGGATTTGGAAAAACATTTATAGTTTGAGAAGTATTGTTAAATATAGAACCAGGATTATTTGTAGCTGCGGGAGTTGGATCAGGAAAAAATGTCCAAATATCTTCTCCGTCATTTTGTCGTCCATATGAAATATTGCTTAATTGAACATCGTATGTGATAGAATCAATAATATTTGTATCTGTATCGAATAAGACAACCTGTTCACCGTTTCCACTAAGCTTAAAATTCAAATGAAAAACTCCTTGATTTGTATCATTGTCTGCCCAAAACAGGAAAAATTCGCCTGGGCTAATTATTGTGGAGTCATTCCCTGTAGGAATTTGATATGCAAATGATTTTGCTGTAGTATCGGCAAGAAAAAACCCAGCAAGATTAATGGTTTCAGTTCCACTATTGTAAATCTCTATCCAATCGTTAAATTCCCCATAACTATCAGCGTTCACACTATCGTTAATACTTAGGAACTCATTAATTTTAATTTTATTAATCTGCGCATAGCTAATATTGAATAATAAAATGGCTACAATAATTGTAATACTTTTTCTCATAATCTATCATTTATAAATATTATGCGAAATTATCATTTTTTTTAATAAGTATTGAAAGTATTGAATATTTATTCTATTTTTACGACTGAATAACTTATATTTTTATGGACAAATTGCACTCAGAATTATTTGAGAAAATTGAGAGGTTGGAACAAAAAATTTCTTTATTGGAGAAAAAAAATTCAGAAAGTAATTATAAGCTTCAATCTTCATTTCTTGAAAATATGTCGCACGAAATTCGTACTCCGATGAATACTGTGATAGGATTTTCGAGCCTTTTGGCAGCACCCGAGATATCTGATAATAAAAGAAAAGAATACTCAAGTATGATATATCAAAGTAGTGTAAGGCTACTTAAATTTTTAGACGATTTGATTGATTTGGAAAAAATTGAATCGAATAATATATCAATAATTGAAGGAGCATGTCAGGTAAATCTAATTATCAACGAACTTTTTCATACTTTTAATGAAGTAAGAAAAAAAATGGGGCTCAAATATGTTAGCCTCAGAATAAACAATGAATGCATAAATGATGATATAATAATTCAGTCTGACAAATATAGGATCAGACAAGTTTTAGGTTTTTTGATTGAGAATGCACTGAGATATACAGATATTGGAAATATTGAAATTGGTTTCAGATATAAAAAAGAAGAATTAGAATTCTATGTACAAGATTCAGGAATAGGAATTTCAAAAACACATATCAACGAAATTTTCAAAAAATACTATCAGGTAAACAAATCGGATAAAAAAAGATATCGTGGTATTGGAATCGGCTTGTACATTTCTTATGAACTTGCAAAATTATTGGGAGGAAGTATTAGTGTTAGCTCCACTTTAGGAAAAGGTTCAACATTTTATTTAAAGTTACCTCTATTAAAATTAGAAGAAATACCCAAAGAGATTCCAAGATTTGAGATTGATATTGAAGATTTGAATTGGGAAAACAAAACTATACTGATTGCCGAAGACGAAAAAATGAATTATCGTTTATTAAAAGAAATTTTGACCCCCACGAAAGCAAAAATCATATCGGTTCAGAACGGAGAACATGCAGTAGAAATATGCAAATCGAACAGAAAAATTGATATCGTACTCATGGATATTCAGATGCCAATATTGAACGGATACGATGCCACAAGACAGATAAAGCACTTCAATAAAAAAATTCCGATTATTGCTCAGACTGCATATGCTCATGCCGGCGAAAAAGCAAAAAGTATTTCGGCAGGCTGCGACGATTATATCTCAAAACCTATTGACCCAAAGACCCTACTATATAAAATAAATAAGTATTTTAACTAAAGTGAAGAAAAAGCATTTTTCCTTATGAATCCAAAAATTGTCAGACGAATTATACTAGCATCACTAATCATAATTCTATTAGTTATATTATTTTCTCCATTCAAGATACCATATTCTTTTGATGTTACAGGAAGAATTTATCATGCCAAAGAATGGAAACTAATTAAAGAAACAAACGGAAGTTTCTATAGCATTATGGTTGATAACTATAGTGGTATGAAAAGCCATTTTACAAATTATGAATTTGAACGAGGCGATATAGCTAACATCAGAATAAATGGAAAATTAGAAAAAAGTGTTTACATTCATAAAAATGATTCTATTGCTCATATCACAACTCTATTAATTGACGAACAGATTTTAAATTTAGAAAATCAATTATTAATTGAAGAAGCACTTTTAAAAACAAATACAAGCGGATTAAGAATTGAAGATATTGAAATTGCTGAAGAAGAACTCAAGTTTACTAAACAACAACTCGAACAACAAGAATTGAGGTTTGCAAGATTTGAAAAATTGTATGAAGATTCTGTTTACACAGATAAAATTTACGAAGAAGAATTGAATTTACTTAAATTGGCAAAAATTCAAGTTTCGATTGCCGAAAAAAAACTACTTGCCTCTGAATCCGGAAATAAGCCAGAAGAAATTCAGCTTATTAAAACGAGAATAAAGTCTTTGGAAAAAGAAATTGCAAATCTTAAACAAAGGAAGTTGAATTATACGATACTTTCGCCTATGAGCGGGAAAATTAGTTTGAATAATCTCCCAGAAGAAATTTTAACAATTTGTGAACCAAACAAATATATTTTGATAGCCCCTGTTCAGGTTAATAATAGACAATACCTTACAGATTCGAGCCAAATTAAATTTTTAGCTCCAAACTCAGAAGGTCAGATTTCTTTATCAATTTCTCAAGTGAACGACTATGTTGGATTAATCAACAATCAACAAACCATTCTTACAAAAACCATAATAAAATCTGACCAAGACAGTTATAGCTCCGGAATGGTAGTAAAATGCCAAATTGTTTGTGCACCGGTAACAATTTTCGAATATTTCAAAAGAGCCACAAAAATTACAATTAGATAGATGAGAAGTGAGTATAAATATATAGTTCACAAAAGCAAGATGGAAAAATTGCGTGAAATGATTCTACCATTTGTCGATATCGACAAATTTGCAAAAGGCAGACCGGGAAATCATTACACTGTGAAAAGTATATATTTTGATTCACCATACTTTCAATTTTATACCGAAAAAGTTCATCACGAAAAGCATCGCAAAAAAGTTCGTTTAAGAGGATACAATTCAGAAAATGCATCAAATACAGTATTTTTGGAAATTAAAAGGAAATATGAAGCTCCTATTTTCAAAAACAGATGCCCTTTGAAATATGAAGATTCAAAACAAATATTTAAAGGCAAATCAATTGAAAGTTTTGTTGAAAATAACTTAAAATTCCCAAACGCAGTTGACGATGCAAAACGATTTTTTTATCAAATATATTCAAGAAAACTTTTGCCAGTAGTAAATGTTATATATGAAAGAGAGCCATTTCTGGGGAAACTTGACAGAAATATAAGAATTACTTTCGATAAAAATCTTCGGAGCTCGCCATATCCAACAATTGACGATTTGTATAACGAAAAAAGAATTCGTTACGCCTTGAAAGATTATTTTATTTTAGAAGTGAAATTTAACGACTATTATCCGTCGTGGATGAAACCCATTGTTGGGGTGTTACATTTAAGTAAAGTCCCAGCATCGAAATATACAATTTGCATAGATTCGCACAATATGCTTAACAAAGTTTTAAAACCAGCTGCTTTTACTTATGTGCGACTTTTTAATAATAAAAAAACAGAACTAGTATAGATATGTTTATAGATTTTCAAAGTTTAGACCTATTTCCAACATCAGCCTCTGATGTTATTTTCAATCTGATAATTTCTTTAATTTGTGGTTTACTTATTTCAGTTACTTACAGAATAACCTATCGCGGGCCTAATTACTCAACAACCTTTGTAAATTCATTGGTACTGCTTACGATGATTACTTCGATAGTTTTACTCGTGATTGGAAACAATTTGGCAAGAGCATTTGGGCTTGTTGGTGCAATGTCAATTATTAGATTCCGTACTGCTGTTCGCGACACTATGGATATAATTTTCATATTTTTCGCGCTTTCAATTGGAATGGCTTCAGGTGTTGGGCTCACAATGATTGCTATTGTTGGAACTCTAATAATAAGCATTGTAATTTTAGGCTTAGTCAGCTTTAATTGGGGAAATACTCGCCGTAGAGACTACCTTTTACAAATTTCATATAATGCTAATATGGATAGCGAAATTGTTATGTCCACAATACTTAGCAAGTTTTGTAAAAAAGTAAAACTCGTAAACCTGAAAAATATCGGATACGGTGAAGAACTTGAAGCATTTTACCATGTGATGCTCAAAGACAATTCGAAAGGAGACAATTTATTGAAAGAATTGAACGATTTAGATGATATATATAATATAAATCTATATTTCGATGAAGATGATGCTAATGCTCCAACATAGTGAATGAATTATTTGAATTTTGTTTTGAGTTTTAAATAATCGCTAAATAGTATGACCGAAGAATTTTAGCTTCGAACTTATAAAATGTTGTCCCTTTATCATAACATGCATAACAATGAAATTATCAATTTTATATATTTTTATTTTTCTTGCTTTTCTATCATGTAATAAAAATGATGAATTGCAAACACTTTCACCAATAAATTCAATTTCAATTGAAGTTCCTGAACCTTCAGGCATGTGCTTCAACAATTTTCTGGATTGTTTCTATATTGTAGGAGATTCAACCAAATCTGTTTACAGGCTTAACCTCTTAGGGCAATTGATTGCTGAGTATCAAGATGTTGGTAATGATTTAGAAGGTATAAGCTTTAATCCTGACAATTCCTCTTTTCTCATTGCTGAAGAAAAAAATAGGGCAATTATCGAAATCGACATATTAGGAAATGTCCTTTCTACAAACAATGTAAGTGGAATGAATCTCGATAATAAAGGTTTAGAAGGGATTACTTATAATACCAACAATCAACACATATATTTACTTAACGAAGAAGATCCAGGTCAATTAATTGAACTTGATACAAATTTTGTAACTCTAAACACTTATGATTTAGATTTTGCAGCCGATTATTCAGGAATTTGTTATAACAATATCGAAGATAATTTTTGGGTTGTATCGGAAGAATCAAAATTAATAGTGAAATGCGATTTGTTTGGAAATTCAATTCAAAAGTATAAGATTAATGAGGAAAAAACCGAAGGGATTGTTTTCGTAAACAATACAATTTATCTCGTTAGCGACTCCGAATCGAAAATCTATATTTACTCTTTAGAATAAATTTCAAATGTAGAAACTATTCGATTTTTCCTTTGTAAGCCCCTGAAAAATAAACACTAAATCGTATTCCGGCAACTTGATAATATTGATTTGCACTGACAAAAAAATTAGCACTCAATCCAAGATCGTAATAAAATTTATAAGTAAGACAATAGTTTACATAAAGTCCCGGCTCAACAAAATATCTGTAGAACGGCACAAGTTCAATAGTTACAGAATCAATAGTTGTAGTTTCATTATGATGAAAACTGCCGCCCCAGGAATAAGAGGTCCCAAGAAATAAAGATTGCTGAGTTTTCTGTTTCTCCCACCTCCAGCCATATCCCAGATACAAATCGTTCAGTCTCTGACTAGATATATACAGAAAGGATTCTTCCCGAGATGTATGATAGCCAATATTAAAGTGGTGATTTTTTATACGCTGATGATAAGACACATTTATATCTCTTTCAATCTTTACTCTATCGAAATTATAAGACAAACCGGCTCCAATCGATAACCAATTGCTTCCGGGTTTATAAATTTTATTTTCAATAATAATTTCTTCGTATTTTTCCTGTCCACTTGTTTTAGATGAGGACAAAAAGGAAATTATTATAAATATAAAAATTAATTTAGATTTCATCATTTCTTAGTAACAAGGTTTAATAGCAGGAACAGGCATCTTGGCTTCGATAAAAAATTTCTTATTGCGATACTTAAACTGTTTGTTTTGAAGAATCCGCAATTTCAAACCGGCATCTCGTTTATAAATTTCAATTTTACTAACAAAATAGAGTTTTATTCTTTTGTAATCAATTTCTAAAACATCCTTAAATCTTTTACAAATAAAATCATCGATGCATGTTGAGAATTTCTCTAACATATTTTCAACAACAAAACCTTTTGATGATTTAATCCCCTTTAATTCAACAATATAAATTGCAAAACCAAATCTGCATTTTTGAACTATCAAACAATCTGGTGAAGCTGGCACCTTTGAAAGCTTAAGATTATTATAAAAATCATCAACTTTTATAACCAAAACATCTTTCTGAGAAATTCGATTATCAAAATCAATACAAATACCTTCATCCTCGCATTTGCTATGAATAAATTTTGACAATTCAGAATGTTTCTTTATTGTTTCTAAAAGCATATTTATTCATTTTCCGGATTCGACAATTTAATTCTTTCTTCATATAAATTTTCAGCAACTTTAAGAAAATTAAAATCTTCAATTCCTTCTTTAGTAGCTTTCATATCTTCAGAATCAGTACTACCACCTTCTTTCATCACAAGATGACAGCTCGATACTGATTTAAAATCTAAATCTTTTGATAGAATTAAATTTGTAAGTTTATTTGAAATGAAATCGCTATGAGTGGTTAACACTATTTTTATGTTATTCTTTATCAGTTTTGTGAAAAATTCTACTAATTTTACTTGTATTGCAGGATGCAAATGTGCTTCGGGTTCTTCAATAAATATCAATTTTTTTGAATTAGTGTAATCTGCAGAAGAGGTTTTATAAATGAAACTACCATAATCGTTTTTCTCATCAGATTCATTAATTATATATTTCAAATACGCAACTATTGGCGATATCTCAGATACCATAGAAGATGTTTCAGATAAATCTAATTTCAACTTTGTTTTTTTTTCAATAAATTCAATTTTTTTTGTGTCGGAATTAAAAATTACTTCCCCGTCAAGTATTTCGGTTTCAATTTCTTTTGCTATTGCAGAAAATTTATCGGACATTTTTGAAGATTTAATTGTTGATAATTTCAGAAAATAATCAGAAACGGGTTCAGAAAGTGCAGGGATATCAATTTGACTATTTACAAGATGTCTGATTTGAGAAAGTTTTGCAAATACAGAACTAAAAATATTCATAGCCTGATATAGTCCTGAACGAGATGCAGGTAAAAAATACATCTCATTAAAAACTCGTTTAAGACGACTAATCGATAAAAAAACTTGAATAACTAAAAATTCCAATATCTCAGCCTCTAATTTTTGAAATGTAAAATTAGTACTATTAATGTAGAATAATATTTGGTTTTCTCTTTCTCTAATTTTTCTATTAGTATTAATAAACCTAATTAAGATTTTTTTTTCAAGCTGTAAATTGCTAATATACAATTCATTATTTTTAGATAGTTTTATTGTAAATTGAAAATTTGTTAAGTAAATTTTTAGCGAAAACTCTTTATTACTCAATTGGTTTCTCATACTTTCAAAGTTTGAGAAAGAATTTTTAAAACTTTGTTTTATGGTTGGGAGATAAGACTTAGCTATCGCTTCTTTCAAAACATTTTCACAAATTTTTGTTATTGAAAACTCTTTTGTTTTTTTATCAAGTATCTTGTTTTTTAAAGCAATTTCTAATTTTTCTAATTCTGGGTGCTTTTCTTTATCCTGAATTAATAAATTGCCTAATATTAAATTACTTACATCAAATGGTTCAATAGCTAAATGCTTAAGAAGAATATAAACCGTACTAATTGCATAAGATTTTCCAATATTATTTTCTCCATAGATAATATGAAAATCTTTATCAATATCGAAGTCAAATTTCTTTATGGGACCTAAATTTTCTATACTTATCTTCATTTTATACAATAATTAATTTATGCCAAAGATATTGTATTTTTAACTGTTTTAAAAATCAAAGCTAAAGTCAAATACTACAAACATATATTTAAATTGTGATATTATTTTCTCCCAAAATCCATTTTGTTTTAAGCAATCAATTTATCACTTTTGCAGAAGTCGAAATATTGAAAGCTTAAATACTTAAATTGCTTAATTATAGAAATTTGTGAGTGTAGAATTTTATGAAAAATCCATATTCTGATAGAAAATATATTATTGGAGGAATAATTATATTGATAGTTTTGATTTTTCTTGTCAGGCTATTTTTTATTCAGGTAGTTGATACAAGTTACAAACTTTCGGCAGAAAACAATTCGCAGCGAGAAGAAATTCAATATCCGGCGCGAGGTCTGATTTTTGATAGAAACAAACAATTATTAGTTGAAAATCAGGCTGCTTACGATTTAATGATTGTTCCACGCCAACTTTCTGAGATTGATACTACTGAGTTTTGTTATATTTTAAAAATTTCAAAAACTCAGTTCGATGAAAAACTGAAAGCTGCAAAACGTTATTCGAGATACAAACCTTCAATTTTCCTGAAGCAAATTTCTGCTGAGACTTATGCAATTTTGCAAGAAAAGATTTATAAATTTTCAGGCTTTTTTGTTCAGACACGAACTTTGCGAAAATATCCACAAGGAATTGCTGCTCATATTCTGGGCTATGTTAGCGAGGTTGACGAAAAAATTACCAAGTCTGATTCGTATTATAAATCAGGTGATTATATTGGGAAAAGCGGATTAGAGGAATCTTACGAAAAGGAATTGAGAGGCAAAAAAGGTCGGAAACTTTTTTTAGTAGATGTTCATAATAGAGTGCAAGGAATTTTCCACAACGGCGATTACGACACAAAAGCTGAAATAGGCTCAAATATTTACACAGGAATTGATGCTGAACTTCAGGCTTATGGCGAAAAATTAATGAAGAATAAGATAGGTAGCGTAGTTGCCATGGAACCATCAAGCGGAGAGATTTTGGCACTCGTTTCAGTTCCGGCTTACGACCCAAATTTGCTTGTAGGAAGAATTCGTTCCGAGAATTTCAAACAACTTTCCCACGACTCGCTTAAACCTTTATTCAACAGGGCATTGTTGGCACAATATTCTCCTGGTTCAACTTTCAAACCTGTGAATGGCTTGGTAGGTCTGCAAGAAAATGTTGTTTTTGCTGAAACAAAATATTCTTGTCAAGGAGAGGGGAGCTATCCCATTGCATGTAGTCATTTCCATTATTCGCCTGTAAATCTCAGCGAATCGATAGAATTATCATGCAATCCTTATCACTGGAATGTTTTTAAAACAATAATAGAAAAACCAGAATTCACAACAGTGCAAGAGGGTTTTAATTGCTGGCGAAACCATATCACAAGTTTTGGTTTTGGCTCAAAATTGAATATTGATTTACCAAGCGAAAGTAGCGGAAATATTCCGGTCGAAAGCTATTTCAATAAATATTACGGCGAAAAAGGTTGGCGTGCAACAACTATTCGCTCGCTATCTATTGGGCAGGGCGAAATTCTATCCACACCACTGCAATTGACAAACGAAGTAGCAATAATTGCAAACAAAGGTTTTTATTATACTCCTCACATTGTCAGGAAAATTGAAAATGTTGATACTGCCTATTATCTTCCCTACAAAAAAAATATTACTACTATTGATTCAAGTCATTTCGATATTATTATTGATGCTATGCACGATGTTTTTATTGGAGAACATGGCACTGCACGCTGGTATCCAATAAAAGATATTGAGCTGTGCGGAAAAACCGGAACAGTCGAAAATCCGCACGGGGCAAACCATTCGGTATTTATAGCTTTTGCACCAAAAGAAAATCCTAAAATTGCAATCTCTGTGGTTGTGGAAAATTCAGGTTTTGGCTCTACCTGGGCAGCGCCGATTGCCTGCCTTATGATTGAGAAATATTTAACAGATACTGTTTCATATAAATGGAGAGAAAACAAAATATTAGATTTTAATTATAAAAATATTGAGAAGAAGGACTAACATATTCAAATCGATTGACTGGCTTACGGTTTTTTTATATCTGATACTGATTTTTATTGGTTGGATAAATATTTATGCTGCGGTTTATAACGAAGAACACCAGAGCATTTTCGATAGTACGCAAAGATATGGTAAGCAATTGATTTGGATTTTTGCAGCATTATTTTTAATAATTGTTATTCTCATAATTGACAGCAAGTTTTACGAATTTTTTGCATACTTCTTTTACGGAATTTCGATTTTCACACTGGTTTTTGTACTAATTTTCGGTAGAGAAATCAATGGTGCAAAATCGTGGTTCGAAATTGGAAATATATTGATTCAACCTTCGGAATTTGCAAAGTTTGCTACTTGTCTGGCTATTGCCAAATATTTTAGTTCCTACAATTTGAAAATTCATAAAATTAAAACTCTTGTCAAAATTGGAATAATTACCTTTTTGCCTGCAATTTTAATTCTTATACAAAATGATACCGGTTCGGCTTTAGTATATGCTTCATTTATATTAGTATTCTACCGTCAGGGATTATCCGGAACTTTTTTGCTATTCACTTTAGTTATCGCAGTTCTATTTATTCTTTCATTGGTTTTTTCTTTAGAAACTTTATTCATTAGTTTGCTAATTGTTTCTGCGCTTTTCTATTATTTAGTAAGACCTCGAAAAAAAGAAATTGGAATTGGTGTAGGAATATTTGCATTAGTTTTTTCTATTATCTTTTTTGCCGAAAAGCAGATTAAATACGAAATTCCGATATACCAATTGCTTCTTGTAGCAACTATTATTTCAAGCACTTTCTACTTTTTCTTAGCCTATAAAAAGAAACTGAATATTGCCTCCATTATCACAATCAGCTTACTATCAGCAATGATTTATACTTCATCAGTCGATTATTTTTTCAACAATATTTTAGGAGAACATCAACAGTCGAGAATAAATGTTTTGCTTGGTTTAAAATCTGACCCACTCGGCACAGGCTACAATGTCAATCAATCGAAAATTGCAATTGGCTCGGGAGGATTTCTGGGAAAAGGTTTTCTTAAGGGAACGCAAACAAAATTCGATTTTGTGCCGGAACAAAGCACCGATTTCATTTTTTGTACTGTTGGCGAAGAATGGGGTTTTGCCGGAACTTCTGTAGTTATACTTTTATATTTGTTTTTATTGATTCGCTTATTGATAATTACAGAAAGGCAACGCTCTATTTTCAATAGAATTTATGGATATGGAGTTGTTTCAGTTTTGTTTTTTCACTTTGCCATAAATATAGGAATGACAATTGGACTTGCTCCAGTTATTGGTATTCCGTTGCCATTTTTTAGTTACGGTGGTTCTTCGCTTTGGGCGTTTACGATTTTACTTTTTATTTTTATTAGACTTGATGCTAGTAGGTATGAACATATGAGGTGATATGAAAATCTTATTTTGTGGATATTTGATATGTATCCTGATACCTCTACTATTTAGCCTTATTATTAAGTGAATAGATCAAGTACATATTTCAATAATAAAAAATTATCTATTCTCATTGAAAAACTTCTAATCTATATTTTTACAATGCATGGGTACAATAACATATAGTTTCTTATTAATCAACATTCCAATAAGCCTCAGAATCACCATCTAATACATCATTTATAAAGCCATCTGATAGCATACCTCCATACCCATCAGATGGGCCATCGAACTGTTCATATGATGTATCTTGATTATTTTCGCAATTATTGGATTCAGGGTATTTATCATCTAAAACTTCATTTTCTTTTCGTCTATTCATTTCAATGAAACTATCAGATATTTTATATTCATTAATTCTAATTTTGGGAGTGTACATTAATATCTCATCATTAACTATTTCTATCGTGAAATTTTCAAAATAGAAGGATTTAATGTCTTTCAGCATTTCAATCTCGTCAGAACAAATATAAAAACCATCAATATGCTTTATACACCATTTAATATATGATGGATTCGGATTAATATTTTTCATATGTAAAGAAGATGAGGCTTTGGGATAATTAGTACTAGTCCAATATTCTGTTGAACCATTGTTTGTATAATTTAAATTCATTATTGAATTCAAAAATTCCATATAAATACTCAACAAATTATTCTTACAATTTTCAATAAAAATATACTTTTGAGTTACTCTAAATCTGGCATTTGGTTGTGTCTTCCATTTATCCACATAAAGTTTATTTTGTTTTGCAACTTTTCTCATATCATTATTAAAAAAATAAATACAATGCTTATTCAGCGATGGAGAAAATAGATTAAGCAAGTCTTGTAAATAAGCTTCAATTATCTTCCCTGTTCTAATAGGATCGATTAGAACACCAGTAAATACATCAATTATTTTTTTTCCTTTATGCTTTCCATAGGTAAACTCATCTTCAAGTCTCATAATTATAGCTTATTACTGTAAAACAATTATTTTCTAATAATCCTCTGCAAAATCACAATTACTTCATACCCATTATATAAATAAAAAAATCTTCTCACAATAATCAGATGAGGCAATTTACAAATCCTCCTTCTGAATACTAGCATTTTTAATACTTGCATTCAATTCAAAACCGGTGAGAAGAATAATTGCATTTATATAAAACCACAAAAGAATTACAAGCAAGGTCCCAATTGAGCCATACAGTTTATTGTATTGTCCAAAATTGTTGATATAAAAGGAAAACAAAAAAGAAACAATTATTGTAAGAATCGTAGCAAGAGTTGAGCCGGCAGAAATAAATCTCCATTTCCGCTTTTTTGCCGGAGCAAAATAATATAAAAATGATATTGCGAAAAAGAACAATGCAACAATTATAAGCCACTTCCCTATTGATAATAAATAAAATGTGAAATTCAGCTCTAAAATATTTTGCTCTACAAGATAAGTCATAGCCGTTTGGCTAAAAACAATAAGAATAATTGCTGTAGTTATCAACAATGAAAGTATCAAAACCAGCACAATGGAAATTAGTCTTTGAGCAATCCACGTTCGTGTTTCAATTTCGTGATGGCTTGCATTAAAGGCATCAATCATTGAACTTATTCCATTTGTAGAAAAAATGAGTGCTGCAATTACTCCAAACGATAATAAGCCACCTCGTTGTTTTGTTACAATATCTGTAAGTGTTTCTTTAAAAGCCAGATAGGCATTCTGTGGCAAAATACTTTCAAGTAGCATCAACAATTCCTGTTGAAAATTATTGATTGGGATATACGGAATTAGCGTGAAAAAGAAAATTATTGCAGGAAATATTGCAAGGAAAAAACTAAATGCAACAGCCGAAGCACGGGTTGTGAGCGAGCCATTGACAAGCCCTT
Organism: Bacteroidota bacterium; assembly: GCA_018692315.1. Classification (NCBI taxonomy): domain Bacteria; kingdom Pseudomonadati; phylum Bacteroidota; species Bacteroidota bacterium. Next base: position 30,680 of record JABHKC010000006.1, read on the forward strand.
TTACGAAAAAAACACCTACATCGAAAATGGGCACTCTATCGAAACCGGGCAAAGTAATTCGCTGAATAAAACGAATTATTCTGTGAATACTGTTATTAAACAACTTATATGTCTTGTCATCAATCATAAATTGAGCTGAAAGTTTGTAAAGTTCATTCCTGCGAAAGCAGGAATCTCTTTAAAGTTCGTAAAGTTTTTAAAGTTTAAAGAATGATAATTCATAATTCATAATTAAAAAACCGCTTTCAAACTCATATCCAAACTCTTAATTTGATGAGTTAAAGCACCTACTGAAATATAATCAACTCCGCAAGCTGCATAGTCTCTAATTGTTTCATATGTAATTCCACCGGACGATTCTATTTCATATTTTCCAGCTATTAGTTCGACCGCCTCTTTGGTTTTTTCAATCGAAAAATTGTCTAACATAATTCTGTCTATTCCTCCAGCTTGCAGAATTGTTTTGATGTCGTCAATTGTTCTTACTTCGATTTCGATTTTTAGATTTTTATTCTTGCTTTTTATATATTCTTTGCTTTTCGAAATTGCAGGAACAATACCTCCGGCAAAATCTATATGATTATCTTTTATCATTATCATATCGTAAAGTCCCATTCTGTGATTTTTGCCACCACCTATTCGCACAGCTTCCTTTTCTATAAATCGAAGTCCCGGCGTTGTTTTCCGAGTATCCAAAACTTTGGTTTTTAAACCTTTTAAAAGTTCAACATATTCGGAAGTTCTGGTGGCAATTCCGCTCATTCGTTGCATAAAATTCAGGACAATCCGTTCTGCTTGCAAAATCGAATGTTTTTTACCTTCCACTGTAAATGCAATATCTCCTTTAGTAATTTTATCCCCATCTTTTAGAATGACATCCAATTGCAGATTTTCATCTATTTTTTTGAATATTCTTGCAGCAATATCGATTCCTGCAATAATTCCATCTTCTTTAACAATCAAGCGTGCTTTTCCGATAGCACTTTCCGGAATGCACGATAGGCTTGTATGATCGCCATCGCCAATATCTTCATTTATTGCAAGTTCTATAAGTTGATCTTGATATTTTATCATTTTCCTATTTCTGTTAATCAAATAAGCTTATTATTATTTTTTGCACTAAATTATAAAAATTTGTATTATTTAAACCAAGTTTTATTTAAACATCTTTATTTCTTAATTTGCATAATAACTAATTTACTTATTTTCTGAACATTACGAACTTTGTATAAAATCTCTTTTTTTATTTAAAATATTATCTTTTGACAGTATAAAGCATCAAATGCAAATACTATTCCTTCTTAATCTATCTCTGGTATAAGTTTCTGAGCTACTGGAATTTTATTTGTTTTTGACTGTAACCGATTTGTCGGCAAATTTTGCCTCTGTCCTAAAGGATGATTTCCCGACAAATCGGTTTGCTGCATTATAGAAATTAGATATTTGTTGTAAAACACTTTCAAGTTTGTTTATTACCCGATTTGTCAGTAAATTTTGACTCTGTCCTAAAGGATGATTTCCCGACAAATCGGTTTGCTACTGTTCTGAAAATAGCCGAATCATTTCTGAGAATTATTGTAGCATATCTTTAGTGGGGTAGCTTCTTTGTCCATTATTTTCTTCCTTCAGGACCGAGGCAAAAAAAATAATGTACAAAGAAGCGGTCATATCTGTTTACAAAAAAGTTTAATTATTGCTTTATGGCAAAAATTTATATGTGTCAATTTCAGTATTCACAGAACAAAGGTAGAAAATCATTTGTTGTTTTCAATTCCGGTAGATTTTGAAGGAAAGTAGCAAAAAGTCAAAAATATTCAAATTTGCCCTGATTTAGAACTGTAAATTTACAATACAACTATTTATTGACAACTTGTAACATTCATTTAATTTAAAACATCAATATTACAGAAATATTCACACGGAGCAGGTATGGATATTGACAGATTTTAAAAATATACTGCTATTCTTTTATTATTTTTTGTTGAAATAAGATCATGTCTTTTCTAATAAGAATAAAATATACACCTGCAGGAAAAATAAAGTCAATTTTCATCAAATTATCACCGTAGTTATTTCGGCTGAGTATTTCAATACCAAGGGTATTAAATATTTGAATGTCATACGTATCGTTGCCGGTATCAAACTCAACAAATAGTTTCTTAGATACAGGGTTCGGAAATATATTTATATTCGGAATATACAAATCATCAATCTCTAACCAATAAACACAGTCAGAAGTATCTACACAGTTTTCAAAAGTGATTTCTACAGCATAATTTCCTATAGCAGTAACATCATAAAACAAGTTGTCAGCTCCTGATATTTCAGCAAAATCATTGTCGCAATCAAGCCATTGGTACGAAGCACTATATTGATTTGCCCAAATGCGATTTCCATCAATTGTAACATTCATATTCATTTCAACTAAGGAAAACTCAATTGTAATAATACTATCACAGCCAATAAAATTTTCAATAGTATCGATGTATGTCCCCGGAATTGTGTAAACATTCCCCGAAGGAGAGATGTACTCTGAACATTCTGCGATTTCTAAAGAACTAAATGTTGATTCTAAAATAACAAGATTAATTTCAATTACCGAATCACAAGCTTGCGAATTTATTAAAGTATCAAAGTAGATTCCGGATGCAGCATACACAGATCCGGAAGGGCCTGTATAAATATCGCAGGCAGTCTCCATAATAGAGTTGTATGTAGTTTCAAATATCGTTAAATCAATAGTAATAATGGAATCACATCCGTTTGATGAGGGAATTGTATCAATAAAGATTCCTGAATTTGAATATACCATTCCGGAAGGTGATGTATAAGTGCCACATCCTGATTCTAAAATACTACTGCTTACATTTTCATTTATAGTTAAGTTAATCTCAATAATTGAATCACACCCAGCCGCATTAGGAATTGTATCAAAATAAGTTCCTGATATTGATAAAACAGAGCCGGATGGTGATGTATAGGAATAGCAGTCCGAAATATCCAATGTATTGTAACTGTCTCCATAAATTGTCAAGTCAATTGAAATTACGGAATCACAACCAAATGAATTCTGTATTGTATCCTGATAAAACCCTGAATTTGAATAAATTGCTCCCGATGGGGAAGTAAAGCTATAACATTCTGCAACTAAAATCGAACTTGTTGTATTTTCAATAGAAAGGCTAATGGCGACAATCGAATCACAACCTGCACCACTTGGAATAGTATCATAATACAAACCCGAAGTAGTATAAACATTACCTGCGGGGGAAGAATAGTTGCTACACTCAGACACCGAAATTGTAGAATAGGTATTTGTATTAATGGTCAGATTGATTTGGATAACTGAATCACAACCTACTGAATTTATTATGGTGTCTGAATATTGTCCACTAACTGTATATAAATTTCCTGCCGGTGATGTATATGTCTCGCACTCAGAAACAGAAATCTGGCTTGATGTGGCATACAGAATATTAAGGTTGATGGTAATAACTGAGTCACAAGCCAGTGAATTCTGTATGGTATCGGTGTAAATTCCGGTAGTAGTAAGTATATTTCCCGAGGGTGAAGTATAGCTATAACACTGTGTGGCACTTATGCTGCTACTTGTCGAAGGATAGATTGTTACATCAATAGTGATTATGGAATCACAGCCCAGTGAGTTTGTTATTATATCCTGAAATATCCCGGATGTTGTATAAACATTTCCTGATGGAGCTGTATAGCTATTACATTCAGATATTGAATATGAACTATATGAATTATTGACAGATAAGTTTATAGTAATTACAGAATCGCATGCCATTGCATTTGGGATAGTATCAAAATACTGGCCTGAGGAGGTAAAAACATTTCCTGAAGGTGAAGTATAGCTACTGCATGCATTTTCGGAAATTACACTTGAGCTACTTGTATTTATTGTAATATCTAAAGTGATTATTGAGTCGCAGCCTGCCGAATTAGAGATGGTATCAAAATAATTACCACTTAAAGTATATATAGTTCCTGAAGGAGCTGTATAGGATTCACATTCCGATATGGTGAGTTGGCTTGTAGAAGCATCCAAAATAGTAAGATCGACTGTGATTACAGAATCACAACCCAAGAAGTTTACAATAGTATCTGTAAATATACCTGATGAAGTAAAAATATTCCCCGATGGTGAAGTGTAACTGTAACATTGAGCTATGCCGATACTGCTACTTGAAGCCTGGTTTATAGTTAAATCAATGAAAATAATTGAATCACAGCCCATCGAATTTGGAATAGTATCATTATACAAACCACTGGTAGTAAACGTATTGCCTGATGGTGAAGTAAAACTATAACACTCACTTACCATCAGCGAACTCGAAGAATTATTAATTGAAAGATTGATTGTAACAATTGAGTCGCAACCAGCCGCATTAGTCAAGGTATCAAAGTATGTCCCCGAAACAGTATATACACTCCCTGATGCTGAGGTGAAGCTACTGCACTCATTCACAACCATGGAACTTGAACTTATGGTATTAATTGTAAGGTCAATTTGGATAACAGAATCACAACTCATTGCATTCGGAATAGTATCATAATAAGTCCCACTTGTAAAATAAACATTTCCTGAAGGCGAAATATATTGCTCACAATCTAAAAGCGATAACATACTTGAAATAGAGTTATGAATAATTAGATCAATAACCACTAATGAATCACAGCCTGCAAGATATGGAATTGTATCATAATAGATTCCTGTTTGGTAAAACAGATTTCCATTAGGTGAAATATAAGATTCGCATGAAACCGGATAAAGAGTATCATTAATAAATTCGGTCATTGTAAAATTGATGACAATAATGGAATCGCAGCCCAGAATACTTGAAAGGGTATCGTAATATATTCCTGACTGAGTATAAATATTACCTGTCGGGGATGTATAATATCCACATTCGGTAACTTCCAGAGGTGTAGATGTACTTCCTGCAATTGTTAGAGAAATAACATAAAGTGAATCGCAATCAGCCCCTGTCATAATTGTATCGTGATATACTCCTGACTGAGTGTATATTGTCCCGCCAGGTGCTATATAGTATTCACATTCCAGAGCTAAAATAGTATCAGTATAGTATTCAAAAATGTCAATGTTCATTGTAACTATAGAATCGCAACCAAGAACAGATGAAAGTGTATCGGTATAAACCCCCGACTGTGAAATTTGGTTGCCCAACGGCGTTGTATAGCTATTACATTCTGAAACCGACAATGAGCTATATACTTCATCTACAATGGTTAAATTTATTTCAATTATCGAATCGCAACCAGAAACAGAAGTAATTGTATCGGAATATGATCCCGATTGATTGTAGATATTACCTCCTGATGAAAGATAAGAATCGCATTCTGTTACATTGATATTGATTGTTGAAGAGTAATTCAATGTAAGATCTATAGTCATGATAGAATCGCAACCCATATTATTAACAATGGTGTCGGTATATTGCCCCGCTTGATAATAGATATTCCCTGATGGAGCAATATAATAATCACATACTGAAGCATTTATACTACTATAAGTTGCTGATTCAAAGCTAAGGTTTATTTCAATTATAGAATCGCAACTAACTGAATTGGAAATGGTATCGAAATAAACACCTGATGTAGCATAAATATTTCCTGAAGGGGCAGTATAATTAGTTCCACATTCCGTAATATTTATTAAACTTTGTGTGGATGACAAAACATTAAGATTAATAATAATGAGTGAATCACAACCCACAGTATTGTAGATAGTATCGTAGTATATCCCGGATTGTGCGTAAACATTTCCATTTGGTGATGTGAAATATGAATCACAAAGAACAGGAAACAGGCTATCGGTGGCAAATCCGTTCATCGTCAAATTAATCGTAATTATAGAATCACAACCAATCGAATTTTGAAGTGTTTCGGAATAAGTACCTGAAGCAGTGTAAGTTACTCCGGAGGGCGAAGTATAACTACCACAACTACTTACATTTATAGTATTATAAGTATCACCACTTATTGGAGCACCTGTAACCCAATTGGATGATGTACCTGACAATCCCAAATTATATAAAGTACCTGTGTAGTTACCAACACTGCTATATGCTGTAGTAATACCGGTATTTGTTCCTCCCGCAACTCCTTCGTTTAATTTAAAATAGGCAACCAGACCTGAAGGAGGATTACAAAGTTCAAAATTTGCTACATTATTAATCTCAGCTGCTGTTTTAGCATAATTATACACACGTACCTCATCAATAGTTCCGTCAAAATATTTTACTCCGTCTATTCGTCTTCCAATAATCATCGGAGTTCCGTTAATTGTGTTCAGGTACTGTGTAAGATTTCCTTGAGTGTCAAGCACTCCATCTACGTACAATTGAATTTTATATGTTGCCGATGGATTATACACTACTGCTACATAGTGCCAGTTTCCATCATTGACCGGTATTGTTCCACTTATGCCGGCACCTCCGACTTCAAGCCTGATTGCATTGCTCCACAATACGTTAAAGGTAAATCGTTGGCCATTAATAAATGTTCCCCAACAACAAATAACATTTTGAGTACCGCCGTAAGTAGGGTTACAATTGGCAGTTGTTTTAATATATGCCTCAATTGTTCTGGGAGAGGTTCCTGAAATCCCTTGAAAATTTGTTGAAACATAATCATCAATACCATCAAAGTCTAAACCATTCTGTGCAAATATTGGAGAAAAAAAGAAAAAAGACGGAACAAGTAATAAAACCAATAAAATTGTATAAATTCTCATATTTAAAAATTTAAATTCAAATCTCCTTTGACAAATATAAAAAAATTAAATCACTTATTTGGTTTAACCTTCAATTAGTCGGACTTTTTTTATATAGCAGCAAAATCTCAAAAATAATCCTAAAATCAAATAGTATTATAAAATTGGCCCTGATTTTGAACTATAAATGAACAATACAACTATTTGTTGAGATCTTGCTAATATTCAGCTTATTTTGGCTTTCCGAAATGGTTGTTATAGAATTACCTAAGACTGTGCAAGGAAAAATATTTTTGTTTTGAAGTAAAACCTTACTCTACATCCATTATCTTTCTAATTTGCTTCAATGCTTCTGGATACGACTTCTTAACTTTTACTTTTGGACCAATATATAACTTTTCATAAAACAAATCTATCAATTCAGCCTCAAATTTAGTTAAGAATCTGTCATTATAGAAATAGATTCTGTCTTCAACTATCGCTTCAACTGATTGATTATTTGGATATGGTGAAGACATTTTGAAATAACGACAGCCTATTCTTTCACTATTATTACCTGAATCTGAACTATAATATGAGTAAAAATTTCTTAATATATAAAATCGTTTGAATTTAATTCTCCAACCTCTAATCTTAACTTTTTCAATCCTATAATATGCTCCAGGTTTATATAAGCTGTCACATATTAGTTTTTGATCAATTATAGAACTTTTAAAAACGTGGGAAATAAGACCCAAACTATCTGATACAGGATACTCGAAATTCATTAAACTCCTAGGAACAATAAATATCCTATTTTTATGTAGCTGTTTAAATAATGAATCAACAGGTTTAATATAACTAAAACCAAAAATTGGGTATCCTAACTGATATAAAGAATCGCAAAATGAGTTCTTGCCCTTAACAAATATATCGTAGCTTCTATTATCAATTTCTTTTTCACAAACATGTAAAATGTTTAAAATATATCCCTTTGAGCTGAACCTTCTATTCTTCTTTATGGATAGATTTTGAGAATAAGTCAACATTGAAGACAGCAATAAAACAGAAAAAATTATACCAATCGAATTATTAATTTTCATTATCAAATTTTTGATCAACATATAAAGTAGATTTAGCACCAGTAGAATCATTACCTATATTATCAATTATGCTTTGAAAGTCTTTCTCATTAGGGCCATTTTCACCCCTGCTAGCGCGGATTTGCAATCCGTGCGTCAATAATAGATAGAATCCAAAGTATTACGCATAAGCTTCAATTGAAGTGTTATAAAATAATTTCTAATAAATTTTATATTTGTCAGACATTCAGCAAAAATAAAAATTATTCATTAGAATTAATGTTAATTTAGTATTAATAGGCGCACGGATTGCAAATCCGCACGAGCTAGGGTCTTGACCGCAAACCGATTTGTCGGCAAATTTTGCCTCTGTCCTAAAGGATGATTTCCCGACAAATCGGTTTGCTACTGTTCTGAAAATAGCCGAATCATTTCTGAGAATTATTGTAGAATATCTTTAGTGGG
>JABHKC010000007.1 GCA_018692315.1 Bacteroidota bacterium
AATTTGTTTGCAGGGGATTATACTGTAACAATCACCGACAATCAAGCATGCCAACTTACTGAAACATATACCCTTATTCAACCAAATGCTCCTTTAAATACACAAATTGACGGAAACTTTTTCGTCTGTTTTGGAACTAATGATGGAACGGCTACTTCAATAAATTCTGCTGGAGGAACACCGCCGTATTCTTACATTTGGAGCACCGGGGAAACTACTGATGCAATTTCAGGGCTTATTGTCGGAGATTATAATTTAACAATTACTGATAATCATGCTTGCATGGATTTTGACAATATTACAATTGCTGAACCTAACTCTCAGTTTTCTGTAAGTTTGACGGGCACAAATGTCGATTGTTATGCAAATTCTACAGCTTCAGTTTCATCGGCAGTTTTCGGAGGCTGGCAAAATGCGAGCTACGCATATCAATGGTCAAATAGCGAAACCAGTGCAAATATTTCAAATCTTCCGGCAGGAAATTATTCTGTAACAACAATTTCCACAGCTGAGGCAACTTGCTCGGCAACTGAAAATATTACAATTAGCGAACCTAATTTATTAATTATTGATAATTCAACTATTAGTAATGTTTTATGTTATGGCGACAGTACAGGAACAATAGACATTGAAGTTACGGGCGGGACAGCACCTTTCTCATATATTTGGAGCAATGGAGAAACAAATGATGATATATCAAATTTACTAGTTGGATTTTACGAACTGACTTTTACCGATGCCAATAATTGCCAGAACAATTTTAACGGAACAATTACTCAGCCCGATTCTGTTTCAGTCTCTTTAAATTACTTATCACAAATTTGTTACGGTGAAAATAATGGGCAAATATTAGCAAATGCTTCAGGTGGAATAAGTCCATATTCTTACTTATGGTCATCGGACTCAACAAATATTTACAATTCCATAAATAATCTTTGGCCGGGCATTCACTCTGTAAAAGTTACAGATGTCAATGGATGCTCTAAAATTGAAACTGCAATTATTTTCCAAGCACCCGATTCCTTGCAAGTTGATTATGCAAACATTTCAGATGTTTCCTGTTTTGGTGGCAACAACGGACTAATTGATATAACTACGATTGGCGGTTTTGGGCAAAATTCATTTCTATGGAGCAATGGGGAAACAACGGAAGATATTACAGGTCTATTTATGGGGAATTATAGCGTTACAATAAGTGATGTTAACGGCTGTTTTGCCGAAGCTAATTTTTTTGTAAATCAAGCTGATTTATTGTCGTTATACATAAACAATACAGTAGATGTTTTATGTTTTGGTGGAAGTAATGCCTCTATAGATTTAGAGGTTCAGGGTGGAATTTCACCATATTTTTACATTTGGTCAGACAATAGTTCAATTCAGGACATTTCTAATTTGAGCGCTGGAACTTATAGCGTTACAGTGGTAGATGAAAATGCTTGTATAGCAAACATTGATACAACAATTTCTCAACCTGACCCAATTATTCTAAACTTAAATTATACTGAAAATGTTTGCTATGGCACTTTCGATGGAGAAATTGTTGCAAATGCAAGTGGAGGGACCTCTCCATTTACATATCTTTGGAGTAATAGCGAAACCAACCATACAATTTCAAACTTGCCAGCAGGAACATATACTGTTAGTATATCAGATTCCAACTCTTGTACAATTAGTGAATCGGCAAGCATAAATCAAGCGAACGATACTCTTCAAATTTCTATTCTTAACGCTACGAATAATATATGTAATGGAGAAACCAATGGTTCAATAGATATTATTGCACAAGGTGGAACTATGCCCTACACATACTTGTGGAGCAATGCAGAAACTACTGCAAATATTTCGAATTTGCCTGCCGGATTTTATAGCATAGAAATTACTGACCTCAACTCTTGTATTGCAAATCAAAGCATTGAAATCACAGAACCGGCAGAAGTGTCAATACAAGCAAACATCAGCAATCTATTGTGTTTTGAAGATAATACCGGAGCAATTGACATTACTGTTTCGGGGGGAACCCCAATGTATTCATATTTATGGGCTAATGGGCAAACAAACGAAGACATACAAAACTTAGATATTGGCATTTATAATATTACAGTTACAGATATAAATGCTTGCACGGCCGAAAGTTCATTAGCGATAACACAACCGGATAGTATCTCACTGAGTTTAGATTATAACCAATTTTTATGCTACGGCATGAACAATGGTTATATTAATCCTATAGTTAGCGGAGGAACTGTCCCTTACAATTTCGTATGGACAAATGGAGAAACCAACGAAAATATTTCTAACCTCGAAGCCGGCACATATTCAGTTACAATTTCGGATATTAACGGATGTAGCACATTAGCATCGGCAACTATCGAACAACCTTTAGATTCTTTCGAGTTAACAAATGTTACCATAACTGATGTAACATATTATGGATTTGTGGACGGTTCAATTGACATTTCATTAACTGGCGGAATTTTGCCATATACTTTCAACTGGAGCAATGGTGAAAGCGCTGAAGACCTTATAAATACTGGTGCAGGAATATATGAAATTACAATTTCGGATAATGTAGATTGCCAGATAATAGAAAGTTTTGAAATTATTCAACCCGATGTAGTTTTCCCGCCATGGCCATACACTCAGACAGGAACAAGCCACGAGATTCAAATACCGGACACTACCCCAATCACAATAAGTGGCTTGCAAATAGAAATTGGGGATTTTATTGGAGTTTTCTACGATTCGCTTGGAACATATGTGTGTGCAGGCTATCAAGTTTGGGTAGGAATTAATACTTCAGTAATTGCCTATGGCGAAAATATTGGAAACGATGGTTTCACAATTGGCGAACAATTTAAATGGAAAATCTGGAAATCGACTGACGATATAGAATATTATGCAGATGCAAACTATGACTTGACTATGCCCGACACCGGATATTTTAATGCTAATGGATTAAGCAAATTAACGGCTCTTGCAGGATACGAGTCTCAACAAATTGCTTTGCCCGAGGGTTGGAGTATTTTCTCAACTTATATATCTCCGGGCAATCCCGATTTTAATGATATTTTTATACCAATCCTAAGCGATATTATTATTGCTAAAGATAATTCAGGGCAGGTATTTTGGCCTTTATATTCTATCAATTCAATTGGAGATGCCAGCACCGGTCAAGCATACTATATAAAAATGAACCTCGCTAATAATTTACTAATTGGAGGTACTGCTTTAGTTCCTGAAAATACACAAATTAGTTTATACGAAAACTGGAATATGCTTGGATATTTACGTAATTCAGCAGCTTCGATAGAATTACTTCTATCTCCAATTTCAAGTTCAATTAGCATAGTGAAAAACGATGAAGGAAATATTTTCTGGCCAATCTATTATATAAATATGATTGGCGATATGGAGCCAGGAAAAGGTTATTTAATAAATATGATAAACCCGGAAACATTTTATTATCCGCCGAATAGTAGTGTAATAAACAAATCTTCAATTATTGAAAGCAATCCCAAATATTTTGGAAAAGCAAAAAATACAGGTTTATCCCCTTAGTGTGAAGATTGTTAATTAGTCCCACTAACACGGTTTGCATACCTGCACCAGCAGGGTGTTTCAAACAGACCTGACAGGTTTCGAAAACCTGTCAGGTCTTTTCATATCATCCAAATATTTTGACAAATACAATTCGAAAAAATAGAAATAAATAAATTGCATTTTGCCTTTTTTATTATTACTTTAGCTGAATAATTGATCAATGATTTTTTTATTAAAAAAAATTATGAAAACAAGATTTTTTTCTTTTTTAACCTTTCTCTTTATTACCACCAGCCTTATAGCTCAAGATGTGCAATTCGAATGGGCTGTTGGTTTGGGAGTGACAAACGACTTATCTGTTCGCTCAGCCACAATTGACAATGTAGGCAATGTTTACACCTCAGGAAGCTTTGAAGGAACAATTGATTTTGACCCTGGTCCTGGAGTTTTTAATCTATCTTCAAATGGAATGGAAGATATTTATATTACTAAATTTGATAGTGCTGGGAATTTTGTTTGGGTAAAAAGAATTGGATCATTAGGTCCGGAGGAAGGTTATTCGATAACTATAGATTCTATTGGAAATATTTACGTAACTGGTTCTTTTTATGCTTGGTCTGTTGTCGACTTTGACCCTGGTATTGGGATTTATTACCTTTCTTCAAACGGAAACTATGATGTTTTTGTTTTAAAATTAAGTTCAGTGGGCAATTTTATCTGGGCTAAAAGTTTTGGTGGCAATAGTACAGATGGAGGTAATTCAATTATTATAGACGATGAAGGAGACATTTATATCTCAGGATATTTTAATGATACTGTTGATTTTGATCCTGGACCAGGAGTATATAATCTTATTACAAATTATTATGGATATGACTTATTTGTTACCAAACTAGATTCACTCGGTAATTTCATTTGGGCAAATTGTATGCTCGGTATTGGCGAATTTAATGCTTATTGTTATGACTTAGCTATTGGTGATAAAAATAACTTATATATCACTGGTGAATTAAATGGTACAGTTGATTTTGACCCAGATTCTATTGGAACTTCTAATCTTACTTCAAATGGAGAATCCGATATTTTTCTCTCTAAGCTAGATGTTTCTGGCATTATGTTATGGACGAAAAGCATTGGTGGTTTTGATTATGATTATTCGTGGTCTATTAAAATTGATGTAAAAGGGAATGTTTATATTACAGGTTCATTTGAAGGAACAGTAGATTTTGACCCTGGATCAGGTGTATATAATCTTACCTCAAATGGATTCTATGATATATACATTTCTAAGTTTGATCCTGCTGGTAATTTTGTTTGGGCTAAAGGAATAGGCGGAATTGAACATGATCTAGGCTACTCTTTAACTCTTGATACATCAAGAAATATATATATTGCAGGAGAGTATGGTGAAACAGTTGATTTTGACCCTGGACTTGGAATATTTAATCTTACATCAATTGGGTATGATGATATTTTCATTTCAAAGTTTGATTCTCTTGGAAATTTTGTTTGGGCTAAAAGCATTGGTGGAAATAGTTCTGAAGGCGAAGGTTTAATCTTTCTTGATACTAGCCAAAATATTTATACAATTGGTTCTTTTTATGGAACTGCTGATTTTGATCCGGGACCTTTAGTATATAACTTGACTCCGGTTTCAAGCTATGATTATTTTATTTTAAAACTTTCGCAATCTTTTTATATATCAGATAATATACTTAATGTTTCATGTTTTGGAGGCTCAGATGCTGCTATTGATATTTCTCCATATTATGGTACTCCACCATATGCTTTTTTGTGGAGCAATGGCCAGACTAACGAAGATATTTCAAATTTACCAGCAGGCACATACTATCTAACAATAAATGATGCCGCCGGCGATACTATAATAGACACTTTCCAAATTATTCAACCTGCTGAAATTATTGTGGCATCTGTGAGTTTTGGGGTTTCATCTTCAATTGCAAGCGACGGTTTTATAAATTTGATTGTAAGTGGTGGCATATCTCCCTACACATTTTTGTGGAGCAACGGCGAAACAAGTTCAAATATCGATAGTTTATCAATAGGGAATTACTCAGTTGTAGTTTCTGATATGAATTTTTGTACAGTTTCCGATACTTTTG
>JABHKC010000008.1 GCA_018692315.1 Bacteroidota bacterium
AAAACTAAAAATAAAACCCTCCAAAATATCAGCAAGTTCCTGATAGTAGCTTACCTATGCCCATACAATTATAGGTAATTGAATGAAAATAGTACTAAAACTAAATATGGATGATGAAAATGTTTCATGCGTTTGCCCTACAAATAATTCTTAATTTGTTTTTTGTTTTAAAAAATAAAATTATATTTGCCGGCAGATAATTTTTCTCTTATGAAAAGACCGGAAATCAGATTAAAAAATCATATTCATCGCGAAAAAGCGATAGTAGTTTTTAATTTCGATTTCGACAACACAATAAATGAAAAAGTAAAATCAATAGAAGGAGTTCATTGGAGCCAAAGTGAGAGGTTTTGGTATATACCGAAAAAAGAATTCAGTATTAGTAAGATTTTCGACACACTGAAATCTGTTGGCTCGCTTGATTATTCAGCACTTAACAAGCCAATTCAGCAAAATAATAAAACTAAACTTTCTCGTTTTGTAAAAGAAAAAACTGCTGCCAAAATCCCTGCTAAATACCATGATTTATTAGACCAGAAAAGATACGCCAAAAACACAAAAGCAATTTATATAAACTACTTTTCCGATTTTGCAAGATATTTCTCCGGCAGAAATTTAGCTTCAATTTCAAAAGAAGAAATCAACCAATATATTTTAAAACTTATTCGAGAAAAAAAAATCTCGACAAGCCAACAGAACCAGCGGATAAATGCGATTAAGTTTTATTATGAGAAGGTACTGGGCAGAGAAAAACAATATTTTGATATTGAGAGACCTCGAAAATACAATGCTTTACCTAACATATTATCATTGGACGAAATCAAACAAATGATTGACTGTACTGTGAATATCAAACATAAATGCATTATAAGCTTGCTATACTCAGGAGGACTTAGAAGAAGTGAGTTGATTAATCTGGAAATACAAGATATTTTATCAAGTCAAATGAAAATCAAGATCAGAAACAGTAAGTCCAATAAAGACCGTTATGTAGGGCTTTCCACACATTTATTAGGATTGTTGAGAGAATATTACAAAACTCACCATCCAAAGAAATGGTTGTTTGAAGGGCAAACTGGCAACAAATATAGCCCGGAAAGTGTTCTTCGTGTTGTAAAGAATTCAGCAAATAAATCAGGAATAAATAGAAATATAACACCGCATATGCTAAGACATTCTTTTGCCACTCACCATTTAGAAAATGGTACAGACTTACGATATATTCAGGAATTTCTTGGACATAGCAGTTCAAAAACTACCGAAATTTATACTCACGTAGCAAACACAGATATTAGCCGATTTATTAACCCTTTAGATACAATGTATGAACATAAGAAATAATAAGCTATTACCTTTTACATCCCAATATAGAGTAATAAAGGTACTTTTTGCATTTTCTAAAGGAGAAATAAAGGTAATATTACCTATATACGCTCGTTATCGGCAATTTAAAAAACAGACAGAGACATTAATTATAAACTAAAAACGGAGTAAAAATGAAAAATTTATTATTAGTATTAAGCATCATTCTTTTGACATCAAATTTGTTTGCTCAAGATGCAAAAGATATAAAAGAAGAGAGTACCAAAATGGATGCCTTTGCATCAAAAACAGGAGCAATCATCAAATACATTGACTATTCACTTCCAAATATAAAACTCACTTATGGTGTAGCGGAAACAAAAATTAGAGAATTTATTAGTGGACCTGACATTGAATATTTCTATCAAATTTCAAAAGAAGGAAAATATGATACTAAAACAGCCTCAATTGCTTATGAAGATTTACTTGAAGTAATTAAAGCAATTGAATCATTAAAAAATGAATCTGCATCAGACAAAGCACTTAATCCAGACTATCTGGAAAACAAATTTGTAACAGATGATGGATTCAAATTAGGTTATTATGTGAGTAAAGGAAAACTTGCTTGGTATTTGGTCTTGGAAAGGTATGGTTCAGGTAATACAATTTTTATTCAGGATGTATCAGTTATTGAATCTGCTTTTAATTCTGCAAAATTAAAAATTGAAACACTTAAAAATAAATAAAATGAAAACTACATTTATTATTTTAATAGTTTTATTGACTGCAACTTTTGCAAACGCAGAAGGATTAAATTCAAATGCCAGTTATATAAAGAAAAACTATCCGACTGAATATGAGCAAACATTAAAGAGATATGCGTTGGCTGAATGGAAAGATGATTTTTCAATGGTTGTTTACGAAATAAATAAACAAGCAGATGCATTAGTCAAATTGGTTGATGAATTTAAAAGTGACAACACAAATGTTGCATTTAAAGCAATCCAAGAATGGAGTAGAGATGGTTACAAAAGCAAGAATATTTCACTATTCAACGAAATGAAAACCTTTGGACTTAAAGATTTGCTAAAATTACATTGTGACTGGTCTATGGTAAAATATGAATATGATAAACAAGTTAAAGCGAAAAATTCTTTTTAATTAATGAAAGAAAAAAAGCCGATAACACGCAATATAAAAAATTGGGCGAATAGTGCTAAATATGAATGAATTAGCAATAAATGAACATTGTAGTAAATTGAAAGATTTGTGTTTCAAAATGCCCAACTTTTCATATTGCCACCGTTAGCTCCCATATAAAACAACGTCTAGTTAATTGCCAATTAGACGATTACAAAGCTTTGATTAAATATTTTTCTAGATAAATCCCGCCCGCAAAATTTTCTAAAATTCGTCTCGTTTCGATCTGATTTTTGATTCGATTTTTAGATTTGTTAATTGTCGATCTGATCGGATTTTGATCTTTGATGGGAGAGATGATAAAGCATAAAATTTTATCGCTAATTTTCTTGGATTCCGATTTTGAGATTTGCTCTTTGTAGTTTTTCGATTGGATAATTGGACTCGATTTTTCAAGTCGCCAGGTTTGTGATTTTTTTGAGTTTTGTTCTTAGTCGGTTTGATTAGTCGATTGGATATTCGGATTTGATTTTGAGAGAAAATTACAGCCATCGCTCGTTCGTATTTCACGGATGAATTACTTCGAATAATTGGACGCGATATAAAAATACGGGAGCTAACAAGCGCTAAGCGTAATACTGGTTTTGGTTTTTCAATGTTGAGTAAATTGATTATATTGTCAGTTGTTAAATTAATCGACGTTTGTAGTTTGCTCCAGTACTAAGCTTAGCGCAAACGTTAT
>JABHKC010000009.1 GCA_018692315.1 Bacteroidota bacterium
GGGTTATGATTTACCAAATAAAGATAAAGAACTTATCAGTTTTCAAAATAGGTTGAGAAAATATAGAGATTATCTTTTTACATTTCTTTATCACTCAAATGTGCCACCAGACAACAATGCATCCGAAAGAGCAATAAGAAACATAAAAGTAAAACAAAAAGTTTCGGGACAATTTAAATCAACAAATGGTGCATTCGGATTTGCTGTATTGAAGTCTATTACTGATACTGTCAAAAAAAATAGACTTGGAATATTAAATGCTTTGGAAAATATTGCTAAATTGCAGACTGATTAGTTACTATATTTTTAATGAAAAAAACTTTTGTGGAAATAATTGTAACTTTTAAGTAGTTTTTTGGTTCAATTGTCAAAAAACCAATATGAAATATTCGCAATAAACCTACTTTTGTATTGTTTGAAAATTATAAAATGAAAGTATTAAGTATTATATTAGTTGTATTGTTTTTTCAGCTTAAAAGCATAAGCCAGGTTGAAGAAGCAGATACAATTGCCACTATTTCAAATAGGATAACCAAGAAAAAACCTGTAAAATATACAATGGTAAAAGGTGGCTACGGAAAAGAAGCTAAGGTAGAAGAAAAAAAAGAGGAGACATCAGCAAAAATTTCCTACTTTGAAGGAGGCTATGGTTTCAATCAAAAGAAGAACGATTCAATACATAAATTGGAAATGGAGTTTGAAAAGAACAAACTTGATGAAGAAAAATTGAAAAAAGAATATGAAAGTATTGAAAAAGTCTCCTATTTTACAAACTTCGAAAAACTTGAAAATAGGCAAAGTGAAGAAAGCAGGAACAAAAATATTGAAGAAGCTCAAGCAAAACTTCTTAATAAACTTCCAGTTTTAGACAAACCATTCCATATCTACAAAAAAGTGCTCGATCCTGAAACACAGGAGATAATTGAAATCTATGATTTTTCGAATGAGCAATATGTTTGGGATAAAAACTCGTCGAACGAGGAAGATAAACTAAAAGAAAAAATATTGCGAGAGTTGAAATACGAACTTCGATTACAAGAAATAAAAAAAGAAGCAAAAAAAGAAGGAGATAAATAGTCTCCTTTTTTTATTTATAGTATCATATAAAAGTATTATTTACAATATATAATTTCTTATATCTCAAATTTGAAAGCTTTGAATATTATTACAGAACGACTGAATATGCTAAATTTGAAGTCTGTCAATTCCTTTTCATGCCAAATAAATATAAAATGAAAATAGTAGCAATCATTCCGGCAAGATATGCTTCAACTCGCTTTCCAGGAAAACCTTTAGTTAGTATAAAAGGGAAAACTATGATTTGCCGTGTATTTGAACAAGTATCAAAAGCAATTGATACTGTGTTTGTTGCAACCGATGATAATAGAATTGAAAGTGAAGTTAAAAAATTTTGCGGTAATGTTGTATTAACTTCAGAGTTTCACCAAAGTGGAACCGACAGGTGTGCCGAGGCAGTAGTTAAAATTCAAAAATTACTTAATATTGAATTCGACATTGTAATAAATGTTCAAGGAGACGAACCATTTATCCATCCAAATCAAATAAGTTCAATAATTTCTGCTTTTGAAAATAAATCTACACAAATTGCCACATTAGCCAAAAAAATCGAGAATTCAGATGAATTATCAAATCCAAATGTTGTGAAGCTTGTGCTAAACAATAAAAATGAAGCTATATATTTTAGTCGCTCGTCAATTCCGTATGTACGAGAAGTTGAGAACCGAGAAGACATAAACAAACATCAATTTTACAAACATATTGGATTATATGGATATTCAAAAAATACTCTTTTAGAATTAACGAAATTAGATCAAACCCCTCTCGAAATTGTAGAATCTTTAGAACAATTACGATGGATAGAAAATGATTACAAAATTAAAGTTAGTTTGACAGAGCATGAAAGCATTTCTATTGACACAAAAGATGATTTAGAAATTCTGTTAGAAAATCATCTTTAAACATTGCTTTATACATTCCTTTTGAGAAATATTTGATAATAAAACTATGAGAATATTATTTGGAAAAAAATGTCATAAACAAATTATCATTGATGTTTACCTAATCATCTAATCCATTCAATTATATAGAATATTAGTTAAAACAATTTCCAAAATATCGATAAAAACTGGATAAAATAATAGTAACATTACACCAAAACTCCCGTAACATGCCAAACGATTTCTGTAATGAATAACTACTTTTATCAAAAAATTATGTCAGAAATGCCAAATTAAGTTTTTATTTTTTAAAATATACAAAGTAGGGAGTCGTATAAATTTTGGATTTTAGAAAAATTATTAGATAGTTTTTCTTTTTTAATAATTAAGAATATGAAGACTGCAAATTAGTTTACCTTGGTAATTAAGCAGTTATAAATAATTCAAAAAAAAATGCAACAGTATTTCAATAGTAATGAAAAACATAATAAAATACAGTTACATTTTAATATTCAGGACTAAGAATTTTTAAAAAAAAATATTAGTTTAGCTGTTTTTTTATTATCCCCTTTATAAGGAGTATGAAATTGAAGAAATATTTATTAGTTATTTTCATTGGGTTGATTCATATACCATTAGCTGTTGAGGCATCTAATATGTTTGAAGATCATTCCAAAAATAGATATTTTGGTTTTGCTTTTAATTATAGTTTTGAAAACAATCTTAATGATTTATTCATAAATTTAAATTGCGGGGAAAATAATAATTTTCCTTCCATTTCATTTTCAGCCCCTTCTGTTCAGGGTGCTACAATTAGTTTAGATACTATAATTGATGTAAGTTGTAATGGTTACTCAGACGGTGCAATAAATATTTCACTCTCTGGCGGAACTCCACCGTATTCACTTGAATGGTCTAATGGATCAACAACTGAAAATATTTCTGGATTAATGGCAAATGCTTATTCAGTTACAGTTATTGATGCCGCAAATGATAGTACTATTGAAACATATCTTGTAGGCACTCCTGATGACATTACATTAACTTTACTTTCTGGCCCCAGTATATGCTATGGCTCAAATGCCGGTCAATTAACTGCAAGCGTTGTGGGAGGAACTGTTTCATTTCCAGCCCCCACTGCTTATTCATATATATGGTCAAATGGTAGTACAAATTTTCAAAATACTGGATTAGTAGCTGGTTTCTATAGTGTTACAGTTTCTGACGATAATGGATGTACTGATTCACAAAGCGCAACTATTATTCAACCAGACACTGCAATTGTTATCTCAGCTGATGTAAACAACATATGCGATATAATTTTAGGAAGTATTGATTTGACTGTAACAGGGGGTTGGGGAAATTATACATATAATTGGTCGAATGGAGAAACAACTGAAGATATATACTTGCTATCCTCTGGAACCTACTCAGTTTCGGTTTTTGATATGATTTCGTGTATTGCTATTGAATCTTTTACTATTGTTCAACCAACGGAAATATTGGCACATAACTTCACAACTTCTAATCTATCATGCTTCGAGGACAATTCAGGAAATATTGATTTGACAGTTTCCGGTGGATTTACTCCATATACTTACAACTGGACACCTAGCTTCGGAAATATTGAAGATTTAGTAGGTATTGCTGCAGGTAATTATTCAGTTGTAATAACAGATAGTAGTGGATGTCAATTGTCAAACAGTATGATTATTAGCCAACCTACAGCATTAAATGCAGTAGTAGTTGGGACATTTACAATCTGCTATGGTACGAACGAAGGAACTGCAATTACTATACCTTCAAATGGCGGAACGCCTCCTTATTCCTATTTATGGAGTACAGGTCAAACTAATGGGATTCTAATGGGTTTGTCAGCAGGATCCTATTTACTAACCTTAACGGATGCAAACGGATGTACCGATACAGAAACTATTCCAATAATGCAACCTGCTTCTCCTTTTACTATAAGCTTATCTGCCACAAATGTAAATTGCAATTCATATACAACCGGATCGATAGGATCGACTGTCAGTGGAGGTTGGTTTCCAGCTTTTTATCAATATAGTTGGTCAAATGGAGCATTTACTTCAAACATTTCAAATTTGCCTGCTGGAACATATATAGTTACAGCTACTTCAATAGGTAGTGCAACATGCCAAGACATAGACAGCATCACCATTATGGAGCCACCTGCTATATCTATAAGTGTTGATTCAAATAATATTTTATGTTTTGCTGAAAGCACAGGATCGATAAATATTGGTGTTTCCGGCGGGACAAGTCCATACGAATATTTGTGGTCGAATTCTGCAACTACTGAAGATTTAAATAACTTAGCTGCAGGAACTTATACGGTAGTTGTGAGCGATTCA